>DASPZH010000558.1:0-1728 GCA_035636335.1 Streptosporangiaceae bacterium | reverse complement strand
ATTGCAGCAGAACGGGTTGTGCGGGCTGATCGGGTCCGCGATGCTGATCTGGCGCTCGCCAGACACCACGACCTGGGCAGGGACCAAGCAGCCAATGGCGTTATCCGTGCTAGCCAGCCATCTTGCGGCCGGCGGCGGCCTTATCGCGGCCGACTCGTTTCCCGGCCGGCTCCCGGGCGTGGTGGTGTTCGGCGGGGGAATGCTGGTCGGCGGCCTGACCGTCGCGCTGGTCCGCTGGCTCCAGTGGCACGCCTGGATCGGGCGGGCTGGCGCCTGGCTGCCGGCGCCGGCCGTGGCCGCGCCAGTCCCGTCCGCGCCAGTCCCGTCCGCGCCAGTCCCGCCCGGGCCAGTCCCGTCCGCGCCTGTGTCAACCCGGCCAGTGTCAACCCGGCCAGGCCCGGTCCCGCCGGCCCGGTCCCGGCCAGCCCATCCGCCGCAGCCAGCCCATCCGCCGCAGCCAGCCCGGCCGCAGCCAGCCGCCGACCCTGAACCAGGTCAGGCGCCCAGCCTGCGCATCGGCGTACTCGGCTCGCTGACCATCAACGGTCACGCCGGAGCCCTGGTCCCGGCGCAGAGCCAGCTGATCGTCTCGCTCGCGCTGAACCAGGACGGGCTGTCCAACAAGCAACTGCGCGCCCTGCTCGGCGCCGCTCCGGCACACCCCAAGCCAGCCGACTCGCTCAGGCAGCTCATCACCCGCACTCGCCGCGCGCTCGGCCTGGCCGACGACGGCAGGGAGTGGATCGAGCATCTCGGGCACGGCCAGTACGCGCTGCATCCGGCCACGCGGGTCGACCTGCGCGAGTTCGAGCACCTGACCGCGACCGGCATGCGGGACTCCCTCGCCGGGCCGCTCACCGAGGCGCTGAGCATGGTACGCGGCCAGCCATTCACGGGGTGTTACTACTGGTGGCTGGAGACCGCCGTGATCGAGTCGGTCACCGCCACGATCGTCGCGGCGGCCCAGGCACTCGCCGAGCTGAGCCTGGCCGGGCCGGATCCGGCGGCCGCCGTCCGGGCGGCCAGGATCGGCCTCGCCGTCGACCCGTCGGCCGAGCAGCTCTGGCGGATCATGATGCGAGCCGAGCACGCGGCCGGCAATCTGGCCGGGGTTCGCGAGGCCTGGGGGCGCTATATCGACGTGGTCTCCGAGGTAGCCGCCGACGGCCAGCCTGACTCGGCTACCTCGGCCGTCTACGCCGAGCTCACAGCGCGCTGACCCGTATCTGCCGCAGATCCCCCGACCCCGGCCATCTCGCAGTTTTCCCGGCTGTTCGCCGTCTGACCGATAACATGCTCGGCAGTCAGCGTCCGCACGCCGCCCTAGCTGGGTTTAACTGCCGTGCGGCCCGTGCCAGGTTTGGACGCAGGTGAAACGATCGCCTTATGAGGTCGCGTCTGCAACCGCTGCGACCAGCGGTCATGGCGGCATTGACGCGCGCCGGTAGCGGCACCAAGGCTCCGGCCGGCGAGCCGCAGGTGCTGGTCGACGATCACCTGGAGCCACGGGTCCGGATACCGGCCGACTTCATCCGCTGCGTGATCGCCGTCGCGGAGGTCGCGATACTCGTCGGACTCGCGCTGCTCGCGAGCGCCACCGCGACCGGAGTCGAGTTCGACCTGGTCGGCGCGAGCCGGCGGCTGCCGATCGCGCTGCTGCACCTGATCGGCTTCGCCGGCGGCGTGGCACTGCTCATCTTGCCAATCGCGCTGGCGATCAGGCTCCTC
>DASPZH010000557.1:0-17429 GCA_035636335.1 Streptosporangiaceae bacterium | reverse complement strand
CGACCGCGACCGCGGCGGCGACGGCGACGACCACTACCGCGGCGATCCATGCGACTCGCCTGCGTGGGCCTCGCGTACGGTGGCGGCCCTCCCGCTCGCTGCTCATGAGGCAGTGCCCGTGCCGGACAGGGCCAGCGGCGCGCCGGCAATCGCGACCGCTATGACCGCCGCCTGGCCGATGGCAGTCGCGCCGGAGCCACCTGTCATGGCCGTGTTCACCATCCGTATTTTAGCGCTTTACGCAGAGCGGACATTCGTCCCATCGGGTGGGTGCGGGAGTTAGTGCTCCAGTGAATTCGCCGCGTAGTGAGTCGCGACCTGAGTTGACGTCAGCGCGACCGGATAGACCGCCACGTCGCCGATGGTGCCAGTGAAGTAATAGTCATAGGGCTGCGTGGTGCCCTGGCTGTTCTGGCGGAAGTTGTCGAGATCCCAGAAGCCGAAGAGGTTGTCGCCGCCCACCCGCCAGTAGCCGCTGATCGCCTGGGCCGAGGTTGCCGTGTCGGTCCCGGCGAGCCGACCGTCGACGTAAAAGCTCATGCCGCTGGCGCCAAGGGTGCCGACCACGTAGTGCCAGCGGCCGTCGTTGTACACCCGGGGTGTCTCGATCACGTGGACCGCGTTGTTCGAGAACACGCCGAACGAGAGTTGGCCGTCGTTCATCATGTAGATCTGGCGGTCGTATTTGGAGCTCATGCCGGTCTGGGCGTTGCCGAACCCGACCAGCTTGCCCCCGGTGTTGGTGCCGGTCTTGAACCAGGCTTCGATCGAGAACACCTGCGGGCCGGTTACGGCGGATGCCGCGGTCACCAGGCCGGTCCTCCCGTCGAAGCCGGTCGCGGTCTGAGAGGTGCCGGTGATCGGGCCCGGCTGCCCCTTGGTGGTGCCAGGCTCGTAGATGCCGTTGAAGCCGTTCGGGGTCGAGTCGTGCGCGACCGTGCCTGATGACTCGCCGAGCGTCCACAGGAACGACGGGTGCGAGCCCAGCACCCGCTGCGTGTAGCTCAGCGACGGGTTGTTCGCCGAGACGGTGACCGGGGCGGATGCCAGGGACCTCGTCGACGTATGAACGCCGTCGGAGGCCGTGACGCTGTAGCTGTGGGTTGAGCCGGCCGTGAGCCCGGAGTCGCGGTAACGCAGCACGGGCAACGCCCACGGCCATGACGTCGCGGTCAGCGTCGCGAGCACGGTCGTACTGCCATCCCGGTAGATGCGGTAGGTGAGGGTGCCGTCGTCGGGGTCACTCGAGCCGGTGAAGGACACCGAGTCCACTCCGGCCGAGGTGCTCGTCACCACCGGCTGACCGGGACGGGTCGGCGACGTAGCATCCGGCGTGGGGGTGAACCGGGCGAAGCCCTGCTGGCCCTTGTTGTTGACCGTGGTGAAGTCCCCGCCGAGGAACAGTTGGGTGCCGTCGGTGGCCATCACCCGCGGGCCGAGGTTGTTGCCGTTCGTGTTCGGCGTCCAGTGCCCGATCGAGCCGTCCACCAGCGACTGGGTGAGCAACCGGTGCACAACGAAGTCGCCTGCGGCGTTGCGAACCGCCGGGAATCCGCCCGGCGAGAATGCGCAGTCATGGGCGTGCGACCCCTTGTACAGCCAGCCGTTGAGAACCACAAGCGACTGGGTCGCGCCCAGGCAGTCGTTCTGCCACGCCAGCCTGCCACTGCTCACGTCGACCGCGAAGTCGCCGTCGAAGCAGCCGCCGCCGGTTCCCTCATTGGCGATGTACGCGGTGCTGCCGCTGATGACGATGTCCTTGACATCGGAGACGCAGTTGGAATTGTTGGGAATGAAGTTCGACGGCAGCGCCCACGGCTCAGACGAGCCGTCCACCGGGTTCGTCGACCCGATCGCCTGCTGCGTAACCCCGTTGAACGAGGTGAAGTACCCTCCGATCAGGACCCGGGAGTCATCCGGCGCCACCGCCACCGACGTTACCGACCCGTTCACCACAGGCGCCCACGGCTCCAGCGCCCCTGAGGCCGCCGTCACGGCGCCCACGCGGTTCCGCGCCACGCCGCCGAGCATGGTGAAGTCACCGCCCAGGTAGATCTCCGACCCGTTCGGCGACGGCGCGATCGACAGCACAGGGCCCCCCGCATGCGGCGCCCACGAGCTGACCGTCGCCCCGGTGGCCGCGCTGAGAGCCACGGCGTACCCGTGGAACGCCCCGTTCACGTGCGTGAAGCTGCCGCCCGCATACAGCGTCGACCCGTCAGGCGACATCGCGAGCGCCGTCACCTTCCCGTCAAGCACCGGATGGAAGGACATAATCAGGTCACCGGTGCTCGCGCTGAAAGCCGCGAGATACGTCCGCGCCACCTCACCCGTGCCCGCCGGGTCACCCGGCGGCCGCACCGACGTGAACTGCCCGCCCACGTAGACCACCCCGTTCGCCGAGGCGAGTGCCCACACGATGTCATTCGTCTGCCACGACGGAGCCACCACGGCAGAGACATTCTGCCCGGGCCCGGAGCCAGACGCAGGGATGCTCGTGGCGGGTGGCGCTGACTGGCTGGCCAGCGCGGCTGGTGCCGCGATCGCGGCCAAGCTAATCGTCGGCACCACCACCACCGACGCCGACGCGATCGCGACGAGGCCCGGACGTAGCCGTTTCTTCATTTTCGCTCCCAGGATCCTCTTCGGAACCGCTCGCTGGCCTAGTGCTCCAGCGCGTTCGCCGCGTAGTGCGCCGCGATCTGAGCCGCCGACAGCGCGGACGGGTAGACCGCCACGTCGCCGATGGTTCCCTTGAAGTAGTAGCTGTACGGCTCCGTGGTTCCCTGGCTGTTGCTGCCCCAGGGGTCGAGGTTCCAGCCGTTCAGGTTGTCGCCGCCGACCCGCCAGAAGCCGTTGAACGCCTGAGCGCTCGTGGTCGAGTTGGTACCGGTTAGCTGGCCGTCAACGTAGAGCTTCATGTCAGATCCGCTCAGCGTGGCGACCACGTAGTGCCACTGGCCGTCGTTGTAGGCCTGCGCGGTCTCGATCGTCTGGACCGAACCGGTGTAGACCCCGAACACCAGCTGGCCGTCGTTCATCATGTAGATGTGCCGGTCGTAGTTCGAGCTCGTGCCGGTCTGGCTGTCGCCGAACCCGACCAGCTTGCCGCCGGTGTTGGCGCTGGTATTGAACCAGGCCTCGATCGAGAACGTCTGCGGTCCCGGCACGGAGGAGGCCGAGGTCACCAGGCCGCTCTGGCCGTCGAAGCCGGTCGCCGTCTGCGAGTCGCCGGTGATCGGGCCCGTCTGTCCCTGGGTCGTGCCTGGCTCGTAGATGCCGGTGAACCCGTTCGGGGAAGAGTCGTCCGCCGTCGACCCGGAGGTCTCATCGAGCTTCCACAGGAAGGACGGGTTGTCCGCCAGTACCGCTTGGGTGTAGGTCTGCGACGGGTCCGTCGCCGAGATGGTCACCGGGGCGGAGGTCAGCGACTTCGTGGATCCGTGCGGGCCGTCGGTCGACTGGATGGCGTAGGTGTGGCTGGATCCGGGAGTCAAGCCCGTGTCGCGATAGTGGATCACCGGCAGCGCCCACGGCCACGATGTCGCGGTGACCTTGGCGATCGCGGTGGTGCCGCCGTCACGGTAGATCCGGTACGTCAGCGTGCCGTCGTCGGTGTCGCTCGATCCGGTGAAGGACACCGAAGCGACGCCCGCCGAGGTGCTCGTCACCACCGGCTGGCCGGGACGCGTCGGTGACGTGCCGTCCGGACTCGGCTGGAAGATGGCGAAGCCCTGCTGCGGCTTGCTGCTCACGGTGGTGAAGTCACCGCCGAGGAACAGGTCGGTGCCGTCGGTGGCCATGACCCGCGGGCCAAGGTCGTTGCCGTTGGTGTTCGGGTTCCAGTGCCCGACAGAGCCGTCGACCAGCGACTGGGTCAGCAGCCGATGCGAGACCCAGCCGCCTGACGGGTTGCTTACCTGCGGGAAGCCGCCCGGTGAGAACGCGCAGTCGTGCGCGTGCGATCCCTTGTACAGCATGCCGTTCACGATCGCCAGGGACTGGGTCGCTCCGAGGCAGTCGTTCTGCCACACGAGGCTGCCGTCGCTGACGTTGACGGCGAAGTCGCCGTCGAAACAGCCTCCGCCGGTGCCTTCACCCGCGACGTACGCGGTGCTGCCGCTGATGATGATGTCCTTCACGTCGGACACGCATCCGCTTTGGTTCGGAACGAACTTCGGCGGCAGCGCCCACGGCTCCGATGATCCGTCCACCGGGTTCGTCGACCCGATCGCCTGCTGGGTGACGCCGTTGAAGCTGCTGAAGTACCCGCCGATCAGGACCCGGGAGTCATCGGGCGCGACGGCGACCGAGGTCACCGAGCCGTTCACCAGCGGCGCCCATGGCTCGATGGTGCCCGAGCCTGCCGTGGTGACAGCTCCGACCCGGTTCCTCGTCTGGCCGTCAACCTTGCCGAAGTTCCCGCCGATATACAGCTCCGAGCCATCGGGCGAGACGGCGAGCGACAGGACCGCGGCGGTGGCCGACGGCTTCCAGGTGTTGATCAGCGCGCCGGTCGAGGTGCTGAACGCCGCGAGGTAGGCATGGTAGTTGCCGTTGACGTGGGTGAAGCTGCCTCCGACGTACAGCGTGCTGCCGTCGGGCGAGACCGCGAGAGCGGTGACCTTCCCGTCGAGCGTCGGGTCGAACGAGGTGATCAGGCTGCCCGTGCTTGAGTCGAACGCCGCCAGGTAGGTTCGTGCCACCTCGCCCGTGCCCAGCGGATCGCCCGGCGGCCGCACCGAGGTGAACTGGCCGCCGACGTAGACCACCCCGTTGTGGTAGGCCAGGGCCCAGACGATGTCGTTGGTCTGCCAGGACGAGGCCGCCGTGGCGCTGAGTACCTGCCCCGGCCCGCTGCCGGACGCCGGGAGGCTGGAGGCGGCCGGAGCGGCCTGCGCCGTCACGGTGCCGACCGCCGGCATGACGGCCGCCGACACTGCTGCGACGCCGATCACGACCCGGCGGGTAAGGCGGCGGGTAAGTAGGTGTGCTCTCATTGCTTCTCCCCTCGAGCAATGCTCGGCGTCGCACGTACACCTGAAGTGCGGCCTCGTGAACCCAGTGAGCCATCCACCGGGTCCGGTCCTGTCTGTTCATCTCCTGTCTGTTCGTTGGCAGCGGCACCGAAGCCCGTGCCGGCGTTGACGACGTGGCGTGGACGCCTCGCCCCCCTTGCGATCAGCGGCAGCCTGCGGCGTGGCTCGCTGATCAGGTCGTTTACCAGCGCGTCGAAGCGTGCGACCGCATGCTCGACGGCAGCGTCGCCGTCGGCGACCACATCGCCGAGCAGGAAACCCGCCCGGTCGGCAGCCGCTTCACCGATCAGCGTGCCGAAGGTCGCGGCGTCTTCCGCGACCCTGACCCGGCCGTGGCCGCCCAGCGTGCGGCAGAAGTCCACCTGGTGATCGTCGACGGCCTCGCGGAACCGCCGCAGCCGCGGCACCACGATCGGCACTTGCCCGCGTTGCCAGGCATCGGCGATCGATCCAGGTCCGCCGTGGCAGATCATGACGTCGGCCTCGTCGAGCACCTGCCGGAGCCCGGCGTCGTCGAGGAACTTCGCCGAGGCAGCGGCCGGGGCGACGCTCGCGGAACCCGACTGGACGAAGAATGCGCCGACCTGATCTGGATGCCGCGCCAGCCAGTCATTGACCCAGCCGATCAGGCGATCGAAGGGATGATGATCGGTGCCGACGGTCACGACGAAGCGATGCAGCGGGCCACCGTGACCGTTCCCGCCGTCTCCCGCGCGCACGCCCTGGCGAGCGGCATCCCCGCCGCTCACAGCAGGCACCCGATAACCTGGCCGCGCGGGTAGCATACGAGCTGCTCGGGCCACTGAAGCAGGAACAGCTCAGACAGCGGGTAGCACAGCCGACCGGTCATGGTCCGTCGCGAGATGCGGTCGTAGACCTCGACGTAGACCGTCCGTACCCCGAGCAGTCGTCCGATGACGAAGAACGGGAAGGCCACGCCCGCCCCGTCCGATATGAGCACATCCGGCCGCTCCGCCCTAATCAGGCGATAGGCCAGACGTAGATTTCGCAGCGCGTTAGGAATGTTGCGGGTGGTGGGGGCGAATGCCGGGGTTACCAGCTCGCCGGCCAGCAGGGACTCGGCGTGCGCGTCGGCGAAGGTGACCCAGGTCCGCTCGTGCTGCTGCCACCATGGCCTGAGCTGGTAAAGCTGAGTCAGATGTCCGCCCGATGAGCAGACGAGCATCACCTTCATGCGACCCGGTCCTGCACTCGCGGGCCGGGTGCCGGCTGAACCGGGACCGGGCGGTCAAGCATGCGCATCGCGGCCGGAAAGAACCTGTCGTCGGCGTCGCCAGTGCTCGCGCGGGCCTCCTCATGACGGACACACAGCTCGAGCAGGTGGAGTTCGGACAGCAGGGCGTGCGCTTCGGCGGGCACGGCCAGGTCCGCGAGCGCCCCGCGGGCCTCGCCGGCCGCGCGCGCTACCGCCTGAGCCAGCGGCACCCGGCCGGCAACGAACGCGACCTGGAATCCGAGGTGCAGTGCGTCAAGTCCCACGGGAGCGCTGGGAGCGCTGCTCTCCCAGTCCCAGGCGTAGAGCCGCGAGCCCAGGCGGGCGAGATTCCACGGCACCAGGTCGCCGTGCCAGCAACCGAACTCCAGCCGGACGTGCCCGTGCGCGGTGCTCAGCCGGTCGGCGGCGAGCTCGAGTCTGGCTCTGGATGCCGGGTCGGTCACGCCGGTGGCGATGCGTGTCCTTATCTCGCTCCACCATGAGCTCTCGGCGAGCGCGCCGACCGTCACGGCCGACAGTTCGCAGATCTCGCGCAGCGAGCCGGCCGCGGGAAGGTCTGGTCCCGGCCGCCGCACGCCCGCTGGCAGCGGAGCGGTCACGATCAGCTCGAGGTCATGCCACTGGCCGTGGTGCACTAGCTCGGGAGCGGCCAGCCGCCCGTGGCGGTCACCCGCGGTAATGGCGCGCAGCGCCGCGGCCTCCCGGCGGACCGCGTCACGGGTCCACGGATTCCAGCCGACCTTCACGTAACCGAGCGGTGCCCCGTCGGTGCCGAACACCTGGAGCACGGGCTTTCGGTACGGGCCGCTGCCGCCGCCGAAGGCCATGACCACCTTCGGCCGGCCGAGCAGGCCGGCCAGGTGCTCGGTGATCAGCGCCTCGCCGAGTTGCCGCGCGGTCGCGTCCGCGGCGGTGCCGATGTCGATCGTGGTACCCAGGAAGGGCCCGGCGGTTCCCGACCGCAGCGCCAGGCCGACGGCGAGGCGGCCGAGCCGCCGGCCCGGCGGGCGGAGCCGGCCGTACGAGGTCAGAGCGGCGGCCGAGCCCCGCCTGCTGGCGAGGGAGACCATGAAGGCACGGTCACGGCCACCGGGAAGCACCGCGAACTGCTCGCTGCGGCGGAATCGGGAAGGAAGGCGGCCAGCCGGGGCCCAGGTCACCAGGCGGGACTGGCTGTCCGCCGCGGGCCGGCCGTAGAGCAGATCGAAGAGCCAGGCGTAACTCGCAGCGGGAAGAGTCCCGCCGGAATGCCGCACGTGATTACCTCCCCGCGCACCTGACGCGGTGCGCTAGACCGCCGCCATCCCGGCACCCGCAGCCCATCTGAGTCCTGACGGTCGCGTTGCGCGCACCCGGCGGTTCAAATCCAGATCAAAGTAGTGGACGTCTGACCCGGCAGGATGGTTTACGCCTAACGGTCTTTGTCAGAAGATCATAGGCGAGATCGTCACTTAAAGTCAGCGGATCGCGCCGAGGCAGACGGCATCGTTGCGAAGTGGTGACCCGAGCGCCGAGGGCCGGCCGTGCCGGCCGGTCAGCCGGCGTCGGTGATCATCGCGGCGCCCACGGTGGCACTCGTCGACTCGTCGATCAGGATCAGGCCGCCGGTCACCCGGTTCCGCGCGTAGGGGTCGCAGAAGATCGGCTGGGTCAGCCGCAGCGCGACCCGGCCGATCTCGTTCAGCCCGAGGCGGTCGGCGGCCTCGTCCCTGTGCAGCGAGTTGATGTCGAGCCGGTACCCGATGTCGCGCACGATCGCCTTGACCGTCCGGGTGGTGTGCTTGACGATGAGCCGGCTGCGCTCGGTCAGCACCGGCGCGTCGGCCATCCACGCCACCATGGCCTGCACGTCCTGGGTGACGTGGGGCTGGTTGTGCGGCCGGCAGATCATGTCGCCGCGGGAGATGTCGAGGTCGTCGTCGAGCAGCAGGGTCACCGACATCGGGGGGTAGGCCTCGTCGACCGGGCCGGCCGCGGTGTCGATCCGCCTGATCGTGGTGGTCAGCCCCGACGGCAGGTGCATCACCTCGTCGCCCGGCTTCAGGATGCCGCCCGCGACCTGGCCCGCGTAGCCGCGGTAGTCGTGCAGGTCGGGGTCGGTGGCCTGGTGCGGCCTGATCACGTACTGGACCGGGAACCGGACGTCGATCAGGTTGCGGTCGGACGCGATGTGCACGTGCTCCAGATGGTGCAGCAGCGACGGGCCGTTGTACCACGGCATGTTCAGCGACCGCTCGACGACGTTGTCGCCGTGCAGCGCCGAGATCGGGATGAAGGTCAGGTCACCGATCTCCAGCTTGCTGCCGAACGCGGTGAACTCCTCCACGATCTGGTCGAAGGCCTCCGACTCGTACCCGACCAGGTCCATCTTGTTCACCGCGAGCACCAGGTGCGGCACCCGCAGCAACGTGGTCAGGAAGGCGTGCCTGCGGCTCTGCTCGGTGAGCCCGTTCCGCGCGTCGACCAGGACGATCGCCAGGTCCGCGGTCGACGCCCCGGTGACCATGTTCCTGGTGTACTGGATGTGGCCGGGGGTGTCGGCGATGATGAACTTGCGGCGCGGCGTCGCGAAGTACCGGTAGGCGACGTCGATCGTGATCCCCTGCTCGCGCTCCGCGCGCAGGCCGTCGGTGAGCAGCGCGAGGTTGGTGTACTCCTCGCCGCGTTCCTTGCTGGTCCGCTCCACCGAGGCGAGCTGATCTTCGAAGATCGCCTTCGAGTCATACAGCAGCCGCCCGATCAGGGTCGACTTGCCGTCGTCCACCGAGCCGGCCGTAGCCAGCCGAAGGATGTCCATCGCCCGCTCCGTGCCGTCCGGGTCGGATGTCATCAGAAGTAGCCCTCTCGCTTGCGGTCCTCCATCGCGGCCTCGCTCGCGCGGTCGTCGGCGCGGGTCTGCCCGCGCTCGGTGATCCGCGTCGCGGCTATCTCCGTGATCACTTCGGCGAGCGTGGCCGCCGAGGACTCGACCGCCCCGGTGCAGCTTATGTCGCCGACGGTGCGATACCTGACCAGCGTCTCGAACGTGGGCTCGGCGTCGGACCGGCCGGTAAACGGATGGTCGGCGAGCAGGATGCCGTCCCGCTCGAACACCGACCGGCGGTGCGCGAAGTAGATGGACGGGATCTCGAGCTCTTCCCGGTCGATGTAGTGCCAGATGTCGAGCTCGGTCCAGTTCGACAGCGGGAAGACCCTGATGTGCTCGCCCCGGTGGATCCTGGTGTTGTACAGGCTCCACAGCTCGGGCCGCTGGTTCTTCGGGTCCCACTGTCCGAACTCGTCGCGGAAGGAGAACACCCGCTCCTTCGCCCTGGCCTTCTCCTCGTCCCGGCGGGCGCCGCCGAACACCGCGTCGAAGCGCTGGTCGGCGATCGCGTCGAGCAGCGTGGTCGTCTGCAGCCGGTTCCGGCTCGCCCACCGGCCGGTCTCCTCCACCACCCGGCCCGCGTCGATCGACTCCTGCACCGAGGCCACGATCAGGCGGACGCCGAGCTCGGCCGCCCGGCGGTCCCTGAACTTGAGCACCTCGGCGAAGTTGTGGCCGGTGTCCACGTGCATGACGGGGAACGGGATCCTGGCCGGCCGGAACGCGCGCTCGGCGAGCGCCAGCATGACGATCGAGTCCTTGCCGCCTGAAAACAGCAGCACTGGCCGCTCGAATTCGGCGGCGACCTCCCTCATCACGTGGATCGACTCCCCCTCGAGCACGTCGAGCTGCGAGAGCTGGTAATCAGAGCGGGACACTGTCATCTGGCGAACTCCGGATCGGGTGCACTCGGTCCCGGCCCGAGCGGGCCGGGCTCGGCCTCACTGCTAATGCTGCTGTACCGCGCTGATCGCATCGAGCAGCCGGCCAGCCAGCGGGACGGGACAGATCAGGATATCCGGCATCCACGGCTGCTCGGAGTTGTAGCGCAGATTTGACCCGTCGATCCTCGACGTGTGCAGGCCGGCGGCCCTGGCGACGGCCACGGGGGCCGCGGAGTCCCACTCGTACTGGCCGCCGCTGTGCACGTACGCGTCCACCTCGCCGGTGATGACGGATGCCGCCTTGGCGCCCGCGGAGCCGAGCGGCACGAGTTCGGCTCCGAGCTTTGCCGCCAGCCGCTGCACGAACTCGGGCGGCCGTGACCTGCTGACCACGAGCCGCAGCGCGGCTCCCGGCGCGGCCGCCGGAGGCGCGGGCGGCGCGGCGGTCGACAGGACGGCATCCTGGGCAGGCAGCGCGACCGCGCCCGCCGTGAGCTCGCCGCGCTCCCACAGCGCGACGTGCACCGCCCAGTCGACCCGGCCCACCTCGCCGAACTCCCTGGTGCCGTCCAGCGGGTCGATGATCCATACCCGGTCCGCGGTCAGCCTGGCCCGGTCGTCGACCGCCTCCTCGGACAGCACGGCGTCGTGCGGGCGGGCCCTGGCCAGCTCGGCGGCGAGGAACTCCTGCGAACCGAGGTCGCCGGCGCGCCTCAGGTCGTCGGCCGTCGATCCGGACGCGCGGAGCTTGAGCAGGCGCTCGCCGGACGCCACGGCCAGATCGCGGGCCAGGCAGTCGTCATCGGGGAAAACCACGTAACGCTCCAGTTTGGTTGATGGCCGACAGCCGGCGGTGCGCAGTCGCCAGGTGTGTCCCTACGCCGCCAGGCCGGGTGCCGCGGCGAGGCCGCGCAGCTCAGTATGCGCCTGAACCGCGGACCACCGCCGCGGAAGTCTTCCACAGGATCTGCAGGTCGAGCATGAACGACCAGTTCTCCACGTACCGCAGGTCGAGGCGGACCGACTCGTCCCAGGGCAGGTCGGCCCGGCCGTTAACCTGCCACAGGCCCGTCATGCCTGGCTTGACCGCCAGCCTGCGCCGCACATGGTCACCATACATGGCCGCCTCTTCGGGCAGCGCGGGCCGCGGGCCGACCAGGGACATGTCCCCGGTGAGCACGTTGAGTAGCTGCGGCAGCTCGTCCAGCGACCAGCGCCGCAGCCAGCCTCCTGCCCTGGTGATCCGCGGGTCCTTCCTGATCTTGAACAGCGGGCCCTGCTGCTGGTTCCGGCAGGCCAGCTCGTCCTTGCGGGCCTCGGCGTCGGTCACCATCGTGCGGAACTTGTAGACCGAGAACTTACGCCCGCCCCGGCCGACTCTGGTCTGCCTGAACAGCGCCGGGCCGCCGTCGTCCAGCCTGATGATCATGGCCAGCACCCCGAGCAGCGGCGCCGCGACGATCAGGCAGGCCACGGCGAGCAACCTGTCGAAGACGGCCTTGATGATCCGCCGCCAGCCGCCGAACTCGGGATGGTCCATGTGCAGCAGCGGCAGCCCGGCCACGGGCCTGATGGTCGTCCGGGGCCCGGCCACGTCCAGCAGGGCGGGGGCGACGCACAGGTCGGTCCCCGTCTTCTCCAGATCCCACGCCAGCCTCCGCAGCCGCTCTCCGGCCATCTCGGGACAGGCGAGCACCGCGACCGTGTCGGCATCGAAGCGACCGACCACCTCGGTGACCGCATCGAGGCCGCCGGCGACCGGGACGCCCGCGATCATGCCGCCCTCGGTGACGCCGACCACGCAGGCCGCTACGACCGACAGGCCGTGGTAGGTCTCCTTGCGCAGCACGGTGGCGATGTCGTCGACCACGGGCCCGTACCCGACGACGACGACCTTGCGCATGCAGCCGCCCCGCGCGCGCATATGGTGCAGCCTCTTGCGCAGCGCGTACCTGGCCGCCAGGTCCAACACCGTCACGCTGGGCAGGGCGATGACGACATAGCCTCTGGCCAGGCCGGCCTTGCTGGCGTAGGACAAGATCGCCACGGCCGCGACGAGGAACACCCCGGCGTTGAGCACCCGCCGGAACTCGTCGGTGCCCACGCCGATGAACCTGGAGTCGTATCCGCCGGCCACCAGGACGGTGCCGAGCCACGCGAATGGCAGCAGCAGGCTGGCCGCCAGGTAAGGCGCCGGCCGGTTGCCGACGGCCTCGAAGCGGATCTGGTAGGCAAGCAGCCCCGCGGCCAGACCGCAGACGCCGTCCGCGGCGGCGGCCTGGCGTAGGTAGATGACCGTCCAGGAGGCGGACCGGATCGCGACCTTGGCAGTGCCGTCCTCGAACCTGTGCCTTGCGCGAGCCGCGCCGACAGCCGTCAGGCTCAACACCTAGACCCTCCCCTCGAGACCGGTCCGGCTGGCGCGGACCGGCGCCGCGCGCCGGAGTTTGCCGGTCGTTTGCCGAGTACTCCAGCAACTAGACGCATAGGCGTTGGGTGCAGTTGACCTGAGTAACACAATTAAGATCAAGTCGCAACCCGCCACAACCCCGTCGATTGTGGCGCACCCGGCAAATCAGGTCGGCGATTTATCTCATCTTTATCGATACCGGGCGTACCGCGCGCCACAGGGCGCCTTGGGCCGGGATCAGCCGAGCGCGTGGATCTGGTTCTGGGCGGCCGCGAGGCCGGAGCGCAACAGGGCCTCGACCGCGTCCGCGGCGAGCTCGATCGCGAGCGGCAGCTCCTTGCGCTCGGCCGGGCCGAAGTTGCTCAGCACGAAGTCCGCCGGGTCCTGCCGCCCGGCGGGCCGGCCGATGCCGACGCGCACCCGGTAGTAGTCGCGGGTGCCGATGGCGCGCGTCACCGAGCGCAGGCCGTTGTGGCCGCCGTCCCCGCCGCCGAGCTTGAGCCGGACGGCGCGCAGCGGCAGGTCCAGGTCGTCGTGCACGACGGCGACCCGCTCAGGCGGGATCTTGTAGAACCCGCGCAGCGCGGCCAGCGGCGGCCCGGACAGGTTCATGAACGACATCGGCTTGGCCACGATCACGGGCAGGCCAGCCAGCCTTCCCGCGGCCGCCTGGGTGCGCGACCTGTCCCGCCGGAACCCCGAGCCGATCCGGCCGGCGAGCGCGTCGGCGACCATGAAGCCCACGTTGTGCCGGTTGCCGGCGTAGCCGGGACCCGGGTTGCCGAGCCCGGCCACCAGCCATCGCTCGTCGGCCATCGGCGCAGCCTTCCGCCAGCCCCGAAGCGGGTTCAGGGCGTGCCAGCCAGCTAGTCGCCCTGTGCCTGCGACTCGGCGGACCCCGCACCGCCCTCGGCCTCGCCGCCGGCCGCGCCGACCGCCTCCGGCACCTCGGCGGCCTCGCCCTCGGCCGCGACGCCAAGGTCGGCGTCGATCTGCGCGGCAGTCGGAGCCGCGATCACGTGCAGGACGAGGATCTCGGGCTCGACCTCCAGCGTGACGCCGCGCGGCAGCTTGAGGTCGCCGGCGTGCACGGACGCGCCGATCGCCATGCCCTCGACGTCGACCTCGATGCCCGGCGGGATCCTGGTCGCGTCGGCCTCGACCGAGATCTGGACGAGCTGCTGGTCGAGCAGGCCGTCGGGGGCGACCTCGCCGGTCACGGTGACCGGGATGTCGACGGTCACCTTCTCGCCGCTGCGGACCAGGATCAGGTCGACGTGCTCGACCGTGCCCTTGATCGGGTCCCGCTGCACGGCCTTGGGCAGCGCCAGCTCGCTCCCGCTGGACAGGCCGTCCAGCCTGATCAGGACGTTGGCGGTACGCAGCGCGAGCAGGACGTCGTGGCCGGGCAGGCTGACGTGCCGCGGCTGCGTGCCGTGGCCGTACAGGACCGCGGGGACCCGCCCGGCCCGGCGCTCGCGCCGAGCGGCACCCTTGCCGAACTCGGTCCGCGATGTTGCGGCGATATGAACCTCGGGCACGGTACTACTCCTATGCGGGTACAGCCCTGTCACCGGGCAGAAGAATTCGCAGCGAGTTTAGGGTAGCCGACGATCGGGCCGCCCGGGCCACGGCCAGCTCAGCTCTGACCGTCGAACAGGCTCGTCACCGAGCCCTCGGAGTAGACCTCGGTGATGGCCCTGGCGATCAGCGGCGCGATCGACAGCACGGTCAGCTTATCGAACTGCTTCTCCGGCTGGATCGGCAGCGTATTGGTGACGATGACCTCGCTGATCGCCGAGTTCTTCAGCAGGTCGACCGCCGGGCCGGACAGCACTCCGTGCGTGGCGGTGACGATGACCTGGGCAGCGCCCTGCTCGAACAGGATCTCGGCGGCATTGGCGATCGTGGATCCCGTGTCGATCATGTCGTCCACCAGGATGCAGGTCCGGCCGGCCACCTGCCCGACGACCTCGAGCACCTTGACCTTGTTGGCGACGTCCGGGTCGCGCCGCTTGTGGATGATCGCCAGCGGGCAGCCGAGCCTGTCGGTCCACCGCTCGCAGACCCTGACCCGGCCGGCGTCCGGCGCCACGACGGTGACCTGCTCGACGTCGAGCTTGCCCTCCAGGTAGGAGGCCAGGATCGGGAGCGCGAACAGGTGGTCCACCGGACCGTCGAAGAAGCCCTGGATCTGGGCCGTGTGCAGGTCGACGGCCATCAGGCGGTGCGCTCCCGCCGCCCGGAACAGGTCGGCCATCAGCCGGGCCGAGATCGGCTCGCGGCCGCGGCGCTTCTTGTCCTGCCGCGCGTAGCCGAACAGCGGCGTCACCACCGTGATCCGGTTGGCCGACGCCCGCTTGAGCGCGTCGACCATGATGAGCTGCTCCATGATCCACTTGTTGATCGGCGCGGTGTGACTCTGCAGCACGAAGGCGTCGCAGCCCCTGACCGACTTGAGGAAGCGCACGAAGATCTCGCCGTTGGCGAAGTCGAACAAGGTGGCGGGGGTCGGCTCGATGCCGAGGTAGTCGGCGATCTCCAGGCCGAGCTCGGGGTACGCCCGGCCGGAGAACAACATCATCTTCTTGCCGGCTGGTCCGACACCGCCCGTCACGTGACCTGCTCTTTCACGAGGTGTGCGAATGGCCCGACCCGCGCGCCCGCCGGGATCACGGCGGACTCGCAGACCGACTGGATCACGGTGGCTCCCGGGCCGACCTCGGTGTCGCGCAGCAGGCAGCCGGGCCCGACCTGAGCCCCGGCGGCGACGGTCGTGCGGCCCTCGAGGCGGGTGCACGGCCCGATGCTGGCGCCGGGCGCCACCTCGACGCCGATGTCCAGCCAGGTGCTCGCCGGGTCGGCGACCCTGACCCCGGCCCGCATCCTCTTCTCGAGCAGCCGGGAGTTCATCACCCGGCTGGCGCGGGCAAGCTGGGCGAGGTCGTTGACCCCCTGGATCTCCTCAAGATCTTCACACGCAACGGTGGCCACGGGGTAACCGTCGGCGCGCAGGACGCAGACGGCGTCGGTGAGATACTCCTCGCCTTGCGCGTTGTCGGTCCTGACCCGCTTGACCGCGTCGGCGAGCAGGTCGCCGTCGAAGGCGTACATCCCCGTGTTGATCTCGTCGATCGCGCGCTCGCGCGGCGTGGCGTCGGCGTGCTCGACGATGGCCGCGAACGCGCCGCCTTCGTCCCTGACGATCCGGCCGTACCCGGCGGGATCGGGCACCCGGGCGGTCAGCACGGCGACCGGCGCCCCCGACGAGGTCCGCTGGCTGACCAGCCTGGCGAGCGTGGCGCCGGTCAGCAGCGGCGCGTCGGCATAGGTCACGACCACGGTGCCGCGAATCGTGCCGACGGCCTCGAGCACGACCCGGACCGCGTGCCCGGTGCCGCCGAGGTAGTCCTGCACCACGATGACCGCCGACGGCAGTTGCTCCCTGGCGTGGGCGGCCACGCGCTCGGCGTCGTGGCCGACGACGACGACCAGCCGGTCGGGCGCCAGTTCGGCGGCCGCCGCGAGGGAGTGCCCGAGCATCGTCTGCCCGCAGACCCGGTGCAGCGTCTTCGGCACGGGCGACTTCATCCGCGTGCCCTCGCCGGCCGCGAGCACGATCACCGCGGCCGGACCTGATGCGCTCACTCGGCTCGGCTCCTCGATGTAGCTGCGGGCTGTCGGATGCCGGGCGCTGACTCGCGCCTTAACCCCCTCGACTGGAGCAGGATACCTCCCGTTACCTGGGCTGCATCGCCGCGCGATCGGGTTAGGGGCGAAACTTGCAGTGTGACCCGCTGGGTACTGCACGTCGACCTCGACCAGTTCATCGCCGCCGTCGAGGTGCTGCGCAGGCCGGACCTGCGCGGCCGGCCGGTCGTCGTCGGCGGGGACGGCGACCCGGCCAAGCGCGGCGTGGTGAGCACCGCCTCCTACCAGGCGCGCGCGTACGGGGTGCACTCAGGACAGCCGTTGCGCACGGCCGCGCGCCGCTGCCCGGACGCCGTGTTCCTGCCCGTCGACAAGCCCGCCTATGACGCCGTGTCGGCAGTGGTGATGGCGACGCTGCGGCAACTGGACGCCGTGGTCGAGGTGATGGGCTGGGACGAGGCTTTCCTGGCCGCCGAGACCGACGACCCGGAGTTGTTGGCGAGAAAAATCCAGGCCCTGGTGCGGGAGGCGAGCAGCCTTGACTGCTCGGTCGGCATCGGCCAGAACAAGCTCCAGGCCAAGATCGCCACCGGTTACGGCAAGCCGGCCGGGGTGTTCTCGATCACCAGCCAGACCTGGCCGGAGCTGCTCGGCCCGCGCCCGGCGGACGCGCTGTGGGGGGTCGGCGCGAAGACGGCGCGCAAGCTCGCCGGACTCGGGATCATGACCGTCGCCGACCTGGCCGCCGCCGACCATCGCGAGCTGGCCCGGCACTTCGGCCCGACGATCGGCCCGTGGCTGGTCCAGCTTGCCCGCGGCATCGACCTGTCGCAGGTGACCGGGGAGCCTTACATTCCGCGCGGTCACGGCCGCGAGGTCACGTTCCAGCAGAATCTCGCCGACTGGGACCGGGTCCGCGCGGAGGTCGCCAGGATCGCCGGGATCGTCGCCGACGACGTCCGGGCCGACGGGCGGCCCGCCGGGCGCATCATCGTCAAGGTGCGGTACGCGCCGTTCTTCACCAGGACGCACGGGCAGGCGCTGAGCGAGCCCACCCGGGACCCGGCCCTGATCGAGGCCGCCGCGCTGGCCGCGCTGGACTGGTTCACCAGGCGCGACCCGGTGCGCCTGCTCGGCGTCCGCGCCGAGTTCGCCGAGGCCTGACGCGGTCGGGCTGAACTGTCAGTACCTCGTACTACAGTTCGAATATGACGAAGCCATTAGCCGAACTGCGGGAACAGGCGATCGCGCTCCGGCGCGCGGGCAAGTCCAGGCGCGAGATCAAGGAGATCTTGCGGATTACGAGCAACTGGACACTCAACGAGGTTCTGCGCGGCGAGCC
>DASPZH010000556.1:0-4030 GCA_035636335.1 Streptosporangiaceae bacterium | reverse complement strand
CGGTGCAGCCGCCTGGTGACGGTGACGGCCTGGCCCGCGTCGTCGCGGACCTCTAACGGGCCGAGAATCGAAAACCTCATGCGCTCCTCCGTCTGGCACGGAGTTCGAAAGGATCGGCCAATCGTAATCACAGCCTGGGTGGATTCGGTCGGGAAAGGCGCGAATTGGCGCGCGTCCGGCCCGCGCCGGGCTGGCCCGCCGCCACCGCGGGCGGCGCGCGGTGCCGGGGCAGCGCCTCGCGAAGATCGTCTTGGCGAGCGATCTAGCTGCGCGTTCACGCGGCGATCACGGAACGGTCATCGGGCTCGTCCTATAGTCACCCAACGCGGGCCCGAGGCCTCTAACCGCACCATCTCGTCGCCTCGGCGCGGCGATCAGGCTCGCGGCAGCCCGCCTGAGGAATCGCCCGCGGAGCGCGTGAGGTAGCTCAGGGAGCAGGTATGCACCACGATGTCTGGACCGGTCCTGGTCGCAGCAGACTCGGTCGCAGCGGACTCTACGGCCGTCTCGTCGCGGGCGGCTTATCGGCCGGGCTGGCAGCCGTGCTCGCCGGGTGCGGAGCGAGGGCGGCCGACGTCCCGTTGCCGAACAAGCCCGCGCACCTGCATCTGGCCGGCGCCAAGGCCGTCCGGCCAACGCCACGCAACCTGGTGGTCGCGGCCTACGAAGGTTACTGGCGGGCGACGAACGAGGCGCTGGCCTCCCGGGACCCGGCGAAGGCGCGGACGATCATGGCCGGCTACGTGCCGGGCAGTGCCATTCCGGCCCTGGTCAAGGGCCTGAGCGTGCTCTGGCAGCGGGACGAGATCGGTTACGGCAGCCCGGTGTTCCACATCATGACGGTGAAGATCACCGGGCGCGGAACGGCGGCCGTGCACGACTGCGTCGACCTCAGTCACACGGGCTTCCAGAACCAGCAGACCGGCCAGATCGTCGGCGGATTCGGCCAGTCGCACGACTTCCTGATCACCACGCTCGCGTTCGAGCACGGGCGGTGGCTGGTCACCGGCGCGATCCCGGTGGTGCAAACATGCGCGTACTGATCCGGGCCGGCCGCACGCCGGCGATCCTGTTCCCGGCCATCCTCGCGGCGGCCATCCTGGTCGCGGCGAGCCCGGCCCCGGCCGCACGGGCGGCGCCAGCCGCCCCGGCCGCACAGGCGGCGCTGACCGCGAAGGCGGCGCCAGCAGCGCCGGCCGGCGGCGGCAACTGCTACCCGGTCAACTTCACCTGGATCTGCGTCTACAACGGAAGCGGCGGCGGCAGCTCGGGGTCGGGCGGCGGCTCGACCACGGTCACGTGCACGTACACGAAGGCCCCGCCCGGGGTGCTTGAGCGCACCGGGACCGGCCCGCCGGCGCCCGGATACCAGTGGGACATCATGACCTGCCCCGGCGGGAACAACGGCCCGCTCGGCGGCCAGCTCGTGCAGGTCAGCACCAAGGCCGGCACGCCGGCGATCAGCCCGTTTGACCTGCTCAAGATCGCGATGGGCGAGCTGTCCGTGCCGACGCTCGCGGCGGCCACGGCGCCGCCGCGCGGCCGGGACGGCCTCGTCGGCCTGCCCGAGTGGTACTGGGTGCCGCGGGGACAGTGGCGCCCCGTCAGCGTCACGGTCAACGCCGGGCCGGTGTGGGCGACGGCGAGCGCCAGGCCCACCGCGCTCAACTACGTGCCCGGCGGCGGCATGGGCTCGGTGAGCTGCGCCGGGCCGGGCACCCCGTTCGACCGCGCCCTGCCCGCGGCGCAGCAGCACACCGACTGCTCCTACACCTACCCGTTGCCGTCGACCGGCCAGCCGGGCAACGCGTACCAGGCCGGGCTGTTCGTCACCTGGACGGTGAGCTGGACCGGCTCGGGCGGCGCGGGCGGCCAAATCACGAACAGCTACACGACCGGCAGCGCATTCGGCGTCCGGGTGGCGCAGGCGGAGGCACTGGTGACGACGCCATGAGCGGCCGCAAGGGACCGGCGATCGGGACCGCGTTCCACCCGGAAGCCGACTCCGCGTTCAACGGAGCGAGCAGGCCGGCCGGGCCGCCCATCGCGCTGGCACGGCTGCCGCGCCGCCGCAGGCCGGGAATGGTCGCCCTGGCCGTCGCGCTGGTAGGCGCGGGCATCCTCGCGAGCACCGCCGTTTATAGCGCAACCAACCACCGCGTGCCGGTCCTGGTTGCGCAGGCCGATGTGCCCGCCGGGGCGCTGATCACGGCCAGTGACGTCGGCACGGCCAGCGTGTCGGTGTCCAACGGCGTCCAGGTGATACCGGCGAGGGAGCTGCGGCAGGTGGTCGGCCAGGTCGCGGGCACCGCGCTGCATCCGGGGATGCTGCTGACGGCCGCCGAGCTCGCCCGCCAGCGCCCGCCGGTGTCGGGCCAGGTGCTCGTGCCGCTGCCGGTGCGGCCGTCCGCGCTGCCCGCGAGCGGCCTGCGGCCCGGCGACCGCGTCCTGGTGGTCCCCACCCCCGGCGCCCAGGGCCAGTCGGGCTCGGCCGCGGCTCCGGCGCTGAGCGTCCCGGTCGCCGGGGTCGTCGAGGCGGTCAGCACGGCGACGAACACCGACGGCTTCGGCGTGGTGGACATCCTCGTGCCGTACAAGAGCGGCGCCAGCCTGGCCGCGCAGGCGTCGACCGGCCAGTTCGCCCTGGTCGTGACGCGGCGGAGCCCAACATGAGCATGTACGCGCTGGTCTCGCCCGGCGGGGCGGCCGGGGCGACGACGACGGCTCTGGCCCTGGCCCTGACCTGGCCCCAGCCGGTCATCGTGGCCGAGTGCGACCCGGCCGGAGGCGCCATACTCGCCGGGCTGTTCGCCGGGCACCTGCCTGCCCCGCGCGGCCTGCTCGGCGTCGCGTTCGAGGCTGGCCGGCCCGCCGCGCCGCTGTCGGCCGAGCGGGGCGGGGAACTGGCCGCGCTCGACGGCACCGGCACCAGGATGTTCCTGCCCGGCCTGGCCGACCCGCGTCAGGCACCGGGCCTGGCCCCCGCCTGGCCGGCGATCGCGCGGGTGCTGGCGAGTCAGCCGTGCGACGTGATAGCGGACTGCGGCCGGCTGGACGCCGGCGACGGGCAGCCGGCCAGCGTCCTGGCCGGCGCCGCCGTGGTCGCCATGGTGATCCGCTCGACGCTCAGGCAGATCTCGGCGGCCAGGCCGAGGATCGAGATGCTGCTCGAGCTGCGCGGCGGACCCGAGCGACTCGGGCTGCTGCTCGTCGGCGAACGCGGCCACAGCCCGGCCGAGATCGCCAGGACGCTCGGCGTGCCGGTGCTGGCGAGTTTCCCGTTCGACGCCAGGACCGCCAGCGTGCTGTCCGAGGGCGTCGGCCGCCGCGCGAGCCTGGCCGACCGGCCGCTGATGCGCGCCGCACGGTCGGCCGGGCTGGCGATCGCCAGGGCCGGCGCCGGCTCAGGGCAGCCGGGTCTGGCCGCGGCCGCGACCGGGGGTACGGCGTGAGCGGCCTGCAGTGGCCGCCGCGTCCGGCGTCGCAGCCGCCGGAGGAGACCAGGAACGGGCACCACCGCAGGACCGGAACCCTGGCCCCCGTGCGGCCGGGAGAGGCGGCCGGCTCGGGCTCAGTCGGCTCGGGCCCTACCGGCTCGGGGTCAGCCAGCTCGGGCACTGCCGGTTCGGGGACTGTCGGAACGGGCCCAGGCACGGGGCCATCCGGCTCGGGGCCGCAGCTTCCCGAGTGGGCCCGGGAGCCGATCGGGCTCGCCGATTCCGGGTTGCTGGCCGGCGTACCCGAGATCCTCGCGATGATCGCCGACATGCTGCCCGACCGGGCCGAGCAGGGCGAGGTCATGCCGCTGATCAGGGACGCGGCGCGGGCGTGGTCGCAGCGGCAGCTTCGGCAGGGAAGTCGGGTCCCGGCGGCGGCCGACCTCGAGGCGGTCGCGCAGGCCGTCTACGACCAGCGTTACGGGCTCGGGCCGCTCGCGGCCTACCTGCGCGATCGCGATGTCGAGAACGTGGACGTCAACGGCTGCGACCAGGTCTGGGTCACCTACAGCACCGGCGAGCGGGTCGCCGCC
>DASPZH010000555.1:0-8790 GCA_035636335.1 Streptosporangiaceae bacterium | reverse complement strand
GGTCTCGCGCAGCTCGCGGGCGGCGTGCGCGACCGCGTCGAGGGCGTAGAAGGCGAAGGCGCCGCCGACCGAGATCCGCTTGACGCCCAGGGCGGCAAGCTCGGCCACGGGCGGAGTCCCCGGCAGCGCGAGCACGCTGACCGGCAGGCCGACCGACGCGACGAGCTCGCGTATCTCCTCGGGCTTCGTGACGCCGGGCGCGAACAGCACGTCGGCGCCCGCCTCCTCGTAGCTCCGCAGCCTGGCGATGGTGTCGGCGAGGTAAGGCTTGCCGCGGATGTAGTTCTCCGCCCGCGCGGTCAGCACCAGGCGAACGGGGCCGCCGTGAGCCGCATCGGCCGCCGCCGCGACCCGGTCCGCGGCCAGTGAGCGGTCGTAGATCGGGTCCTCGTCGCGGTTCGCATAGTCCTCGACCGAGCATCCGGCCAGGCCGGCGCCGACCGCTAGCCGCACGGTCTCGGCGACGCCGTCCGGGTCGTCGGCGAAGCCGTTCTCCAGGTCGGCCGAGACCGGCAGGTCGGTGCCCGCGGCGATCCACGCCGCGTGGTCAATGGCCTCGTCCCTGGTCACCGAGCCGTCCAGGCGCCCGAGCGTGGCCGCGAAGCCGCTGCTCGTCGTGGCGAGCGCCTCGAATCCGATGGCGGCCAGCAGCCTCGCCGACCCGCGATCCCACGGGTTGGGCATGAGCAGCGGCTGCTCGCCGGCGTGCAGGGCCCCGAACCGCTCGGCCTTCTCCGTCTGTGTTGGCTTCTCCGTCTGTGTTGGCATAGTGCGAACCTAGCGCTGCGCGGTGATCACGGCATGTGCTCGTAGGCGGGCAGCGTCAGGAACTCGGCGTAGGCGTCGGCGAGGGCAACGTCGGTGAACAGGTCGACGGCCTCCGCGAACTTCGCGGCGTCGTAGGCGTCCCCGTAAGCGTCCGCGATCTTGGCCAGTTCCTCGCCGATGATCCGCTCCACGAGTTCCCTGGTGACCTGCGGGCCATCGGCCAGGGTGACGTCGTTGTGCAGCCACTGCCAGACCTGGGACCGGGAGATCTCCGCGGTGGCGGCGTCCTCCATCAGGTTGAAGATGGCGACCGCGCCCTGCCCGGCCAGCCAGCTCGCCAGGTACTGCAGGCCCACGCTGACGTTGTTGCGCAGGCCGGCCTCGGTGATCTGGCCGGGAGTGCTGGCCACGTCGAGAAGCTGGGCCGCGGTGACCTGGACGTCGTCACGGAGCTTGCCGAGCTGGTTAGGCGCGTCGCCGAGCACGCCGTCGAAGACCTCACGGCACACCGGGACCAGGTCCGGGTGGGCGACCCACGAGCCGTCGAAACCGTCCCTGGACTCGCGGGCCTTGTCGTCGCGCACCTTGGCCAGCGCGACCTTGTTGACCTCGGGATCGCGCCGGCTCGGAATGAACGCCGCCATTCCTCCCATCGCGTGCGCGCCGCGGCCGTGGCAGGTCTTGACCAGCAGCTCGGTGTAGGCGCGCATCATAGGCGCGGTCATGGTGACCGCGTTGCGCTCGGGGAGCACGAAGCCCCGGCCCCTGGTGCGGAACTTCTTGATGATGCTGAACAGGTAGTCCCACCGGCCCGCGTTCAGGCCCGCGCTGTGCTCGCGCAGCTCATACAGGATCTCCTCCATCTCGAACACGGCCGGGATGGTCTCGATCAGCACGGTCGCCCGAATAGTGCCGCGGGGCAGGCCGAGCGCGTCCTGGGCGATGATGAACGCGTCGTTCCAGAGCCTGGCCTCCAGGTGGCTCTCCAGCTTGGCCAGGTAGAAGTACGGTCCCTTGCCCTTGGCGAGCTGGCGCTCGGCGCAGTGGAAGATATACAGGGCGAAGTCGAGCAGGCTGCCGGAGATGCGCTGGCCATCCACGAGTACGTGCTTTTCCTCCAGATGCCAGCCGCGCGGCCTGACCACGATGGTCGCGAGCGCCTCGTCGGGACCGAGCCGGTAGTCCTTGCCATCGGCGCTGGTGAAGTCGATGGTGCGGTCGAGCGCGTCCTTGAGGTTGAGCTGGCCGGTGACCATGTTGTCCCACAGCGGCGTGTTGGCGTCCTCGAAGTCGGCGAGCCACACCTTCGCCCCGGAGTTGAGCGCGTTGATCGTCATCTTCTTGTCGGTCGGGCCGGTGATCTCCACTCGCCGGTCGACCAGGCCAGGGGCGGGCGGCGCCACCTGCCAGCCTCGGTCGGCCCTGACCGGCCCGGTCTCCGGGAGAAAGTCCAGCGTCGCGCCCGCGATGAGCTCCTGCTGGCGGGCCGCGCGGGCCGCGAGCAGATCGGCCCGGCGCGGGCCGAGCTCGCGCTGCAGCTTTGCGACCAGGTCCATGGCCTCCGGCGTCAGGATCTCCTCGTACCGATCCTTGACCGGGCCGTTGATCTGGATACCGTTGCCGTAGCTCATCCCTGGTCGCTCCTCCGTACTTGGCGCGTGCGGCTGCTCCCTAACCTTGGCACACTCCGTCCCGCGGGCACATCCTGCGCCCGTGGTGGGCCGCGGGCACATTCAGAGGCGGCCCGGTGTTATTAAAGTGACGCCGCGACTCGGTCGTGGCAGCATCAGTTGACCGCCGCAAAGAGGCGGTCCCATTCTGGATGGCATATGACAGCAGAGACTGACAAGTACCCCGACCAGGCTCCGGACAGCTACGACGCGGGCCAGCTCGATCTGGAAGAGCGGCACTCGCTGCGCCGGGTCGCGGGCCTTTCGACAGAGCTCCAAGACGTCAGCGAGGTCGAGTACCGGGCGCTGCGGCTCGAGCGGGTCGTGCTGCTCGGTGTATGGACCGACGGGACGCTGGAGATGGCCGAGAACTCGCTGCGCGAGCTCGCCCTGCTCGCCGAGACGGCGGGCTCGGAGGTGCTCGACGGCCTGACCCAGCGCCGGACCCGGCCGGACGCCTCCACCTATGTCGGCGCGGGCAAGGCGACCGAGCTGGCCGAACTGGTCCGGGCGACCGACGCGGACACGGTCATCTGCGACGGCGAGCTGACCCCGAGCCAGCTTCGCAAGCTCGAGGGTGTGGTGCGGGTCAAGGTGATCGACCGGACCGCGCTGATCCTGGACATCTTCGCTCAGCACGCCAGGAGCAAGGAGGGCAAGGCCCAGGTCGAGCTGGCCCAGATGCAGTACCTGCTGCCCAGGTTGCGCGGCTGGGGCGAGTCCTTGTCCAGGCAGGCCGGGGGCCGGGTGGCCGGCGGCGGCGGAATCGGCACCCGAGGTCCGGGCGAGACGAAGATCGAGACCGACCGGCGCCGGATCAGGATGCGGATCGCGCGGCTGCGTCGGGAGATCGCCGAGATGTCCGTCGGCCGTGGCGTGCAGCGCGCACAGCGCAGAAGGCGCGAGGTTCCTTCCGTGGCCATCGCCGGCTACACCAACGCGGGCAAGTCGAGCCTGCTGAACAGGCTCACCGGCGCTCATGTCCTGGTCGACGACTCGCTCTTCGCGACGCTGGATCCGGCGGTCCGCAAGGCCAGGCTGCCCTCCGGCGCGCCGTGCACTCTGACCGACACCGTCGGATTCGTCCGGCACCTGCCGCATCAGCTCGTCGAGGCGTTCCGCTCGACGCTCGAGGAGGTCGCCGACTCCGACCTGATCCTGCACGTGGTGGACGGCTCGGATGCCGACCCGCGGTCCCAGATAGCCGCCGTCCGCCAGGTGCTCACCGAGATCGGCGCCCGCGAGGTGCCCGAGCTTGTCGTCTTCAACAAGGCCGACGCCGCGGACGAGATCTCGCTCAAGGGCCTGCAACTGGCCGAGCCGCAGTCGGTCGTCGTGTCCGCGCGCACCGGGGCGGGGCTGCCCGTGCTGCTGGCGCAGATCGAGCGGCTGCTGCCGCGGCTGAGCGCCGAGGTGAACGTCGTCGTGCCCTATGCCCGCGGCGATCTGATCGCCCGCGCCCACCAGGAGGGCGAGGTGCTCGGGCTCGAGCACACCGGCGCGGGCACCCAGCTCAGCGCCCGGGTTCCGGCTGGCCTCGCGGCGGAGCTCGACCGGTTCGTCGTCGCGGCCGATTCGGCCTGATTCGCGGATCATGTCGTAGACCACTGAGTCACGCGATAACACTGGTACGGCATTGAGTAGTGCAATACCGCCACGCAACCGATAAGGTATGTGCGATCCCGTTGAGCTGTGGCCTTGTGGCCACATACCGCTATCCGCTAATTCGCTGAGCAGGTCTCGTAGCTGGTTTCCGAACATCAGGCACGGTCATGGCAGGTGGGTGCATGACAGCGAGCAGGACGTTGGCGTACCCGCTGACCAGGCACGACGTGACAACATGAAGGTCAGACTCCTTACCAATATAGGCCGGTTGTGGACCGGTTCTGAAGTATGGAGTAATGCTGCCATTCTGATGCAGGATGATCGCATTGCCTGGGTTGGGCCGGCGGCGCAGCTTCCCGCCGGACTGCCGGGTGTCATCGAGGACATCGTCGACGTCGATCACGTGGAGAACCTGGGCGGAGCGCTGGTCACCCCGGGGCTCATCGATGCTCACTCGCATCCCGTCTACGCGGGCAACCGGTGGGCCGAGCTTGCGATGCGGTCCGGCGGCTCGTCGATGAGCGAGATCATCTCCGCCGGCGGCGGCCTGAGTTCCACCGTGACCGTGACCAGGGGCACCGATCCGTGGACCTTGTGCAACCACGTCAGGGGCCGGATGCGGGACTGGCTGCTGAGCGGCACGACCACGATCGAGGCGAAGACCGGATACCACTTGACCAGGGATGGCGAGCTTGCCGACGTCCGGTTGCTGCGTTCGCTGGAGAACGAGCCCGGCATGCCTCGGCTGCATGTCACGTTCTTCGCCGCGCACGCGGTTCCGCCCGAGTACTTCGGCCGCCGCCACGGCTACGTGGACGCCGTGAGCGCGTGGTGCGCCGACGCGGCCACTGCCGGGGCCGACAGCGTCGATGTCCACTGCGACGACGGGCATTTCACGGAGGCCGAGTCGCGCTGGATGCTGAACGCGGGCCGCACCGCCGGGCTGCTCCCGAGGCTGCACGCCGCCGGCGACTCCCGGCACGGCGCGGCGCGGCTGGCCGCCGAACTGGGCTGCGCGTCCGCCGACCTGCTCAACGGGGCCGATGACGACGACGTTGCCGTGCTGGCAAAGGCCGGGGTCACTGCGGTCGTCTGCCCGGCGAGCACCCCGGAGAGCGGCCGGATGCCGCCGGTGCGCGCGCTGCTCGACCGGGGCGTGATGGTCGCGCTCGGAACCGGTAACTCGCCGGGCACGAACGGGATCACCTCGATGCCGCTGGTGATCACGTTGGCCATAGCGAACTTCGGGATGAGCGTCACCGAGGCGCTGCGGGCCGCGACCGTCGGCGGGGCGCACGCGCTCCGTGCGCCCGACCGGGGCGCGATGACCCGCGGCAGGCTCGCCGACATCGTCGCCTGGGACGCCGACCACGAGGGCGCGTTCGCCTGGACGTATGGCCTGCGTCCGTACCGGGTCTGGCGCGGCGGCGAACCGGTGGCCTCCTAGCTCGGCCGGTCAGGTCGGCCGGTCAGGTCGGCCGGTCTAGGCTAAATGGCCGTGGCCGACCGTGACGAGGAGTTCTTCACAGGCCGGTCCGTCGCGGGCTTGGTTGCCATCGTGACCGACTCCACGGCCAGCCTGCCGGCGGACCAGGCTTGTCGCCGCATGGTGGCCGTGGTCCCGCTGCGGCTGCTCGCGGGCGGCCTGGTCGCCGACGACGGCGACGCGGGCGCGGCGGCCATCGAGGACGCAGCCGAACGCGGTGAACGGCTGACCACCGCCAGGCCGCCGCCCGAGCGTTTCGCGGCCGCCTTCCAGGCCGCCGCCGCAGCCGGCGCCCGCGCCGTGGTCTGCGTGCACGTGTCCGGGCTGATGTCGGGGACGCTTGGCTCCGCCGAGCTGGCGGCGGCCGGCTCGCCGGTCCCCGTTCGCGTCGTGGACGCGCGGACGATCGGCACGGGCCTCGGCCTCGCCGTCCTGGCCGCGGCCAGGGCGGCCGCCGGCGGCCAGGGACCGGACGAGATCGCCGCCGGCGCCGCGCGGTTCGCGGAGCGGACCGGCTCGTTCTTCGCGCTCGACAATCCGGATGCCCTGCTCGCCAGCGGCCGGATGCCGCCCAGCGGACGTGCGTCGCCCAGCGGACGTGAGTCGCCCAGCGACCGTGCGTCGCCCAGCGGCCGGACGTCAGGCCGGGGCACGGCTCAGGACCGGCTGGTCGCACGCTCGATCCTGCAGGTCAGGTCCGGTCAGATCGTGCCGGTCGAGCGGGTCAGGACCAGGGCCGCCGCGGCGAGCCGGCTGCTCGAGCTGGCCGCAGGCTCGGCGGGCGGGCAGCCCGTGGACGTGGCCGTCGAGCACATTCGCGCCGCGGGCCGGGCCGCCGAGCTGGCCGACCGGCTGGCCGCCGTCGTTCCGCAGGTCAGGCGGATTTACGTGGTGGCTGCGGGCCTGGCTATCAGGGCGCACACGGGGCCGTGGATGCTCGCGGTCACGGTGGCTCCGCATCCGGCTGTCGGCTAACCATGGCATGCTGCGGTCATGGCGACGCAAGCAACCCGATCTCAGCCGGGCGCCGGGTCGGCCGGGCGCACCTCAGGCGGCGCCCCGGGGAGGTCCGCCGCCGCGGCGGGCGCTGCCCCGCTGACCGTGGTCGTCGGCGAGGAGGACCTGCTGGTCGAGCGCGCCGTGACCGCCGTGGTCCGGCCCGGCGCCGCGCAGGCGGCCGGCGAGCCGGGATCCGCCCCCGACGTACACGACGTGCGCGGCGCGGAGCTCACCGCCGGCGAGCTTGGCATGCTCACCGCTCCGTCCCTGTTCGGCGGGGACTGCGTGGTGATCGTCAGGGCCGCGCAGGACGCGAACTCGGCTGTGGCGGCCGAGCTAGGCCAGCTCGCGGCGGCGCTTCCGGCGGAAGTCACGCTGGTCGTCACGCACGCCGGGGGGGCGAAGGGTAAGTCGCTGCTCGCGGCCCTGCTCAAGGCGGGGGCCAGGCGGATCGACTGCCCGAGCATCCGCAGGTTCGGCGAGCGGATGGACTTCCTGCGCGGGGAGCTTGCCCGGGCCGGGCGGAAGGCCGACGACGGCGGGCTCCGCGGGCTGATCGACGCGGTCGGCACGGACCTGCGCGACCTGGCCGCCGCGTGTGATCAGCTTGCGTCGGATACCACCGGCGTGGTCACGGCCCAGGTAGTGTCCACCTACTGGCGCGGCCGAGCCGAGGCGACCGGCTTCAGCGTTGCCGACCGGGCCTTGGAGGGCAACCTCGCCGAGGCGCTCGCACAGCTTCGCTGGGCACTGGCGATCGGGACCGCCCCGGTGCTGATCACCAGTGCCCTGGCGCGCGGGATCAGATCGCTCGGCCAGGTCGGAACGGCGCGCGGCAAGGGCGCGGACGCGCTAGCGGCCGAGCTTGGCATGCCGGCCTGGAAGGTCGACAAGATCCGCAAGCAGCTACGCGGCTGGAGCTCGGCCGGCTTGGCGCGGGCGCATTCTGCCGTCGCCCAGGCGGATGCTGACGTCAAGGGTGAGGGCGCGAGCGCCGGATTCGCCCTGGAACGGGCGGTGCGAGTGATCGTGGAGTCCCGGTCGGCCTCGAGTTAGCAGACCCGTGGCGCGCTGCCGGGAGTGTCGGACTGCCGCCCCGGCGCTCAGCCCTGCTTCAGCCCAGCGGCGCGCTTGGCCAGGGCGGACTTGCGGTTCGCCGCCTGGTTCTTGTGGATGACGCCCTTGCTGGCCGCCTTGTCGAGCCTGACGTACGCGACGCGCAGCGCCTCGGTGGCCTTGTCGGCGTCGCCCGAGTCGGCGGCGTCACGGAAGCTGCGCACGGCGGTCTTCAGCGACGACTTGACCGCCTTGTTGCGCTGCCTGGCCTTCTCGTTCTGCTTGTTGCGCTTGATCTGGGACTTAATGTTTGCCACGCGTATGCCTCGCTACTTTCGTTCGGTAATCAGGTGTGCCCGGTGCGAGCCGAAGGCGCGCTGGCGCGCCCGGTGCAGTATGCGGGCATGCGGGCAGCCGAGAAAGAAGAATATCCGAGATCGGGCCGTCCGCTCAAACCAAGGCCGATCTCGGGCATCGTCGCCCGCGTACCCCCGGCGGCGCCTCAGCCGTTCTGTAGGTGTAAGTCCGATTCGCGCGCCGCCTACCAGACCCGCCCGACAAGTTACCACGCGTTGGCGTCAATTCGGTGTCCGGTCCGTGTCCGCCTGTGTCCGAAATATTGGGAATATTAGGAATTTACGAATTAGCTAATTTGCGAGGTTCGGGGGGCCGCGACTAATGATATGCCGCTTTCATCGCGGCGGGACCGTCGTCGCGGGGCGGCTAGCATGGGCATCGTTTCCGGCATGCGACCATAGACGGCGACGGCTAACCGTCGGCCGGGGCACCCGCCAGTGCCGCGGGCCATGATCGCGACCAGGCCATGATCGCGACCAGGCCATGATCGCGGGCTGTGATCGCGGGCTGTGACCCGGGACGTGGACCACGGATCGCGGCGGTGAACGGGCCGTTTGGGGGTGCGGCGTTAGCGCGGCCGGGTCGGCCCGGAGACAGGCCGGTCGGGTCCGCGTCATGGCAGCCCGCACCACCAGCCAGCTACACCGAGTACAACGCCACGACCGAGTACAACGCCACTACACCGAGCGGATGATCGTGCCAGCAATGTCCGAGCCGTCCAGGGCGGCAGCGCCCGCACCGACGAGCGCCAGGGGCGCGGCTGCAGGTGCGGCCGGTTCCGGGGCTGGGGGTGCGGCCGGTTCCGGGCCTGGGGGCGCGGCCGGGAGAGCGGCCGGGGGCGGGGCTGCG
>DASPZH010000554.1:0-11561 GCA_035636335.1 Streptosporangiaceae bacterium | reverse complement strand
CAGTGCCTCCGGTCTGGCCAGCGCTCCGGCGGCGAACAGCGCCGCGGCGGCCCGCGCGACGCTGCCGCCGTCGGCCGGGTCACCGTCGATGCAGATCGCCGGGCGGGCGCGGCCGACCGGGCCGCCCCGTGCGCCGAGCCTCGCGACGGCGTTGGCAAGCTGCTGGTCCTGGCCGGTCAGGACCAGCAGCCTGGCGCCCTCGGCAACGGCGGCGACGGCCGCGGCGAGCGGATCCTGGTCGTCGGCCGGGCTGCGGCCGGCCGGGCTGTCGTCGGCCGGGCTGCGGCCGGCCGGGCTGTCGTCGGCCGGGCTGCGGTCGTCCTCGCCGCTGGCAGCGGGCGGGGCGGTCGTGGCGGGCCCGGCGGTTCCGGTGATGACGTGCGCTTTGCCGGCGGCCAGCCGCGCCGCGAACAGCTCGGCGCAAAGCACCTCGGCGATCACCTCGGGTTCGGTCACCTCTTTGCCCGTCGATCCCGAGACCAGGGGGTAGCGCGGCGGCCGGAACGTGAACGTGCCGAACTTGCCGATCGTGCTGCCGAGCTGCCCGGGCGCCGAGCCGCCCGGCGCCGCCAGCGCCGCCGACCGCAGCGCGGTCAGCGTCCGCGCGTCGGCCGGGGTCATGCAGCCGGCCCAGACCAGGCCGGCCAGCTCGCCGATGCCGTGCCCGACCGCCGCGCTCGCGCCCACTCCGAGCTCGTCCAGCCACCGCAGCACGGCGAGGATCCGGCTGAGCTGGCGTTGCGGGAGATCGGGCAGGTCGTCGGGCTGGCCGGAGATGACCAGGGCGACGTGGCCGCCTGGTCCGGGCGCCGCGGCGTCACCGGAGCCCGGGTCGGCGAAGATGCCGGGCGTCGTGCCGAGTACCGGGCCGGTCAGCCCGGTCAGCAACCTGGCCGCCTCGCTGGCCAGACCCGCGAGTTCGTCCTGGCCGGAGGCGGTCAGCGCGATCCTGACCCCGGCCGCTGGGCCGGCCGTGCCCGCCGGGCCGGTTGCGGCGGCCGTGCGGGCGAGCTGGACGGCCAGATCCTGGAGCTGAGCGTCGGACAGCCACGGCGCGATCGCCGCGATCCTGGTCAGGACCGCGACCATGGCCCGCTGATCCGTCGCGTGCAACAGGTAAGCGCGCGGGTGCTCGGGGCCGGCCGAGTAGGCGCCGCAGGAGCGGGTCACCGGCAGCCGGAGCGCGGGGACCGTCAGGTTCTGCGCCGCGGGCGCGGTCCTGCCCTTCAGCCCGCCCGGCCGGCGCGACCGAGCCCGGGCCGCGGGGCGGGTCTCGACGGCGCGCGGCAGTGAGCGGGCTCGCGGCTGCGGTGTCCTGGCGCTCGCCGGTGGCCGGCCGACCTCGCCCCGCAAGACCAGGTGCACGGCGAGCCCGTCCTGGCTGACCGCGCTGACGCCGACGTGCCTGACGCCGGCCGGCCACGGCTCTGGTGCTGCGGGCAGACGCAGCGCCGCCCGGCCGTCTCGCAGCATCGGATGCGGCGTGCGCACGCCGGTGGACGGCGGCAGCACCCCGTTGGCGATCGCGAGAACGGCCTTGATCAGGCCGGCCGCGCCGGCGGCGGCCCGGGTGTTGCCGATGTTGGCGCTGATCGATCCGAGCGCCGCGACGTGCCGGGCCCCGGCGCGCAGCTCGGCGAGCGCGGTGAGCTCGGCGAGGTCGCCGGCCGGGACCCCGGTTCCGCAGCCCTCTATGAGCTGCACGTCCGCCGGGTCGACCCGGGCCATCTCGTGCGCGCGGCGCATCGCCAGCAACTGCCCGGCCGGACCGGCCCCGGCCAGTTTGTGCCCGGCCGGGGCGGCCCCGGCCGGTTCGGGCCCGGCCGCGGCTGGTCCGCAGGCCGAGGCGCTCCCCCAGCCGAGTATCTCCGCGTACACCGGCAGGTTCGCCGCCCGCGCGTCCGCGGCCCGCATCAGCAGCACCACGCCGCAGCCCTCGCCGGGCAGGAATCCGGTCGGGTGCTCGTCGTAGACCCGCATGTCGCCGATGGCCAGCATGCCCGCCTTGGCCAGGCCGACCAGATCCAGCGGGTCGATGCTCAGATCGACTCCGCCGGTCACCGCTACGTCGACCTCGCCGGCGGCCAGCGCCAGGCATGCCGTCGCCACCGCCGCCAGCGACGACGCGCCCGCGGCGGCCACGGTGACGCCGCCGCCGCGCAGGCCGAACTGGCCGCAGATGCCCGCCGCGACCGACGCCGGCGTGCTGCCCGCGAGCGTGCCGGCCGTGACCGGCGGGAACGGGGCGAGATAGCGAGCGGAGGCCGCCTCGAGCACCCGGTCCGCGACGTTGGCGGGCACCCCGGCGGCCGACAGGGCCTCGGAGATCACCCGGCGCGAGTACGGCCAGCGCAGCCGCAACGCGGCGGCGGGCGCGCCCTCGCCAGACACAGCGCCGCCGAGGTACGCGCCCGCGCGCGCGCCAGGCAGGCCCGCGCCGCCGGGGAAACCGGCCGCCGCCAGGGCGCGGGCCGTTGTCTCCAGCGCCAGCCAGCGCGCCGGGTCGGCGCTCGCCCGCGCGGCGCCCGAGACGCCGAAGGCGGCAGGGTCGAACCGCCAGCCCTCGATCAGCGCCGCTCTCGTGCTGTAAGTCGCATCCTCGGCGCCGGGGTCCGGGCTGTAGTAGTCGGCCAGGTCGAGCCGGCCGCGCGGAATACGGCGGAAGGCGCGCCGGCCGGTCAGGACCAGGTCGAGCAGGGCAGCGGGGTCATCGGCGTCCGGATACCGGCACGCCAGCCCGACGACCGCGATGGGGCGTGCGGGGGAGTCTGGCGAGCCGGCCGCCGTCGCGCCGGTCACGGCGCCGGCCTGTTGATGTGCCGGCCGTCACCGGACTCTCCGTCGGCCCGGCTATTGATGACAGGCATTTTCGCACGTGTAAATGCCAGCACAGAACGCTGAATATCCATCATTCCCCCGAACGTGGACTGCCTGACAGTGACCCGATCGGGCTTGACCTGCCCTATGTCCCCTGCCTGCCAGGCTGACCAGCCGTGATGGCGCTTGGCATCGCCGCTGGGCGAGGATTTGCTCGCGCGAGTGACGGTCACCGGCCGCCGGCTGACACGCCATTATCTGTGCGCCCGCCGGCCGGGTCAAGGATGATTACGCGGCTCGCCGGGATAACTCAATGACGACGATAAGTGAATTAGCGCGCTATACGCCGCCAGGGTTTCCCGGTGATTCAAATGCCGGATGCTCCCGACCGCGTGCCCGGCCCGGCGGCGGTCGGCCCGGTGGAGGCCGGCCAGGCGGAGGGCGGCCGGGGGGAGGGCGGCCCCGGTGGCATCGGTGCTCAGATGGCGCGGACGTGTCGCGCTGCGATATTCTGTGCCCGTGCGTCGCACCACGCTGCTCCTTAGTTAGCCGCGCCGACCGTCTGGTCCGTTGGCGCGGCTGCCCCTCGTGGACCGAGGGGCTTTTTGTTTGGAGCCACAGGTTGACCGGGTGCGAACCCGTCCGAGGACATCGCGAGGAAGCAATGACAGCCGTTGAGAACGCGGAGGCGGCAGCCGCGGGCCACCAGCGGGCCGACCGGCCGCAGGACAAGTGGGATCCGCGGTCGGTCCAAGACAAGTGGCTGACCAGGTGGAACGCGATGAACCTGTTCCTGGCCAGCGACGATCCCGCCGATACCAGGCCCCGGACATACGTGCTCGACATGTTTCCCTACCCCTCGGGCGACCTGCACATGGGGCATGCAGAGGCGTACGCGGTCGCCGATGCGATGGCGCGCTACTACTTCCTGCTCGGCCATAACGTGCTGCACCCGATCGGCTGGGACGCCTTCGGCCTGCCCGCCGAGAACGCGGCGATCAGGGGCAACTCGCACCCGGCCGACTGGACCTACAAGAACATCGAGGTCCAGGCCGAGTCGTTCCGGCGGTACGCGCTGTCGTTCGACTGGACCAGGCGGCTGCATACGTGCGACCCGGAGTACTACCGCTGGACCCAGTGGCTGTTCCTGCGCCTGTACGAGCGTGGGCTGGCCTACCGCGGCGACGGCCAGGTGAACTGGTGCCCGAAGGACCAGACCGTCCTGGCGAACGAGCAGGTGATCGACGGGCGCTGCGAGCGCTGCGGCACCGAGGTCGTCCAGCGGGTGCTGACCCAGTGGTACTTCAAGATCACCGACTACGCCGACCGGCTGCTGGCGGACATGGAGCCGCTGGAGGGAAGCTGGCCGGGCCGGGTGCTGCTGATGCAGCGCAACTGGATCGGGCGCAGTGAGGGCGCCGAGGTCCAGTTCGCCATCGAGGGCCGCGACGAGCCGGTCACCGTGTTCACGACCAGGCCGGACACCCTGTACGGCGCCACGTTCTTCGTGGTGGCGGCCGACTCGCCGCTGGCCGCCGAGCTGTGCGCTCCCGGCCAGCGGGACGAGCTGGACGCGTACCTGGCGCAGGTTCGCAAGCTGACCGACATCGAGCGGCAGGCGGCCGACCGGCCGAAGACCGGGGTCTTCCTTGGCCGGCACGCCGTCAACCCGGTGAACGGAGAGCTGATCTCGGTCTGGGCGGCCGACTACGTGCTGCCCGACTACGGCACCGGCGCGATCATGGCCGTGCCCGCCCACGACCAGCGGGACCTGGACTTCGCGAAGGTGTTCGGCCTGCCGGTCCGAGTGGTGGTGCAGACCGACCTGCCCGACCCGGCGCAGACCTGGCGGGCGACTCCCGGCGACGGGACCCTGGTCAACTCGGGCCCGCTGGACGGCATGCGCAAGGCGGAAGCGATAGCGGCCATCGCCGCGATCCTGGCCGCCAGCGGGCAGGGCCGGGCCGCGGTTAGCTACCGGCTGCGCGACTGGCTGGTGTCCAGGCAGCGGTTCTGGGGTGCGCCGATCCCGATCGTCTACTGCGAGTCGTGCGGCGAGGTTCCCGTCCCCGACGACCAGCTTCCCGTCACGCTGCCCGACCTGCGCGGCCAGGACCTGGCGCCGCAGGGGATCTCGCCGCTGGCCGCCGCGACCGACTGGGTGAACACGCAGTGCCCGAAGTGCTCGGGCCCGGCCAGGCGCGACACCGACACGATGGACACCTTCGTCGACTCGTCCTGGTACTTCCTGCGGTACTGCTCGCCCGGTTACACCGGCGGCCCGTTCGAGGTGGAGTCGGTGCGCCGGTGGTGCCCGACCGACCTGTACGTCGGCGGCGTCGAGCACGCGATCCTGCACCTGCTGTACAGCAGGTTCTTCACCAAGGTGCTGTACGACATGGGCATGGTCGACTTCACCGAGCCCTTCCTGCGGCTGATCAACCAGGGCCAGGTGATCAACCAGGGCAAGTCGATGTCGAAGTCGCTGGGCAACGGCGTCGACCTGGGCGTGCAGCTAGCCGCGCACGGCGTCGACGCGATCCGCCTGACGATGCTGTTCGCCAGCCCGCCCGAGGACGACATCGACTGGGCGGACGTGCGCCCGGAGGCGTCGGTGAAGTTCCTGGGCCGGGCGATCAGGATCGCGACCGAGGCCGGCCTGGCCTCCGCGGCTCCGCACTCGGCGGGCCCCGGCTTGGGCGCCGGGGCAGCCACCGCCGGCGGTAGCGTCGACCTGCGCAAGGTGACGCACAAGACCATCGACGAGGTCACCAGGCTGGTCGAGTCGGCCAGGCTGAACGTCGCCGTCGCGCGGCTGATGGAGCTGGCGACCGCGGCCCGGCGCGCGATCGACTCAGGACCTGGCGCCGCCGATCCCGCCGTCCGGGAGGCGGCCGAGACGCTGACGGTGCTGCTGTCGCTGTTCGCGCCGTACACGGCCGAGGAGTGCTGGGAGCTGCTGGGCCGCGAACCGTCGGTGGCGACCGCGGGCTGGCCGGCCGCCGACCCCGAGCTGCTGGTGGAGGACCAGGTCACGTGCGTGGTCCAGGTCAACGGGAAGGTACGGGACCGGCTGGAGGTGCCGCCGGGCATCGGCGCGGATGACCTGCGCGACCTGGCGCTGGCGGCACCAGGGGTCGTGCGGGCGCTGGCAGGCCGCGGCATCAAGACCGTGATCGTGCGCGCGCCCAAGCTGGTCAACATCGTCCCGGTCCCGTAGCCCGGCGGCCCACGGCCCGCACGCGATCGGCCGGCCAGCCGACGGTCGCCCGGGCGCTCCGTTGACGGTCGATCTGGCGGACAGGTCGGCGGCCGGCGGTCGGCTTGGCGGGTCAGACCCGGCGCAGCACCGCCACCACCCGGCCGAGTATCTCGGCGTCCTCGCCCGGGATCGGCGTGTACGCGGGGTTGTGCGGCATCAGCCAGACATGGCTTCCCGAGCGCTTGAAGGTCTTCACCGTCGCCTCGCCCTCGATCATCGCGGCGATGATGTCGCCGTTCTCCGCGACCGGCTGCTGCCGGACGACAACCCAGTCGCCGTCGACGATCCCGGCGTTCATCATCGAGTCGCCGACGACCTTGAGCAGGAAGAGCGTTCCCTCGCCGACAAGCTGGCGGGGGAGCGGGAAGATGTCCTCGATCGCTTCCTCGGCCAGGATCGGCCCGCCAGCGGCGATCCGGCCCACGACCGGAACATACGCCGCTTCCTGCGACGTGATGTCCATCGCCGTCTCGTCGTCCAGGCCGGTCTCCGGGCGGACGGCGGGGTGACCGGGCAGCCTGACCTCGACGGTGCGCGGGCGGCCGGCGTCGCGGCGCAGGTAGCCCTTGTTCTGCAGGGTGGAAAGCTGGTACGAGACGCTCGAGGTACTCGTGAGTCCCACGGCTTCGCCGATCTCGCGCATCGACGGCGGATAGCCGCGACGCTGCACCGACTCGCGGATGACCTGGAGTACCTTGCGCTGCCGCCAGGTCAGCACGTGATCGGGATCGGGCTGGTCGGGCAGGTCGGGAACGGGCGCAGGGACGCTGCCCCTGGGTTTGCGGCCCGGCTTGCCGCGCGGCCGGCCACCGGCGCTGCGCGCCACGTCGGCGTTGCCGGGCGGATCGTCACCGATCGCAGTCCGGCCTGCTCGTGCCCCTCCGCCTGCTGTCTCGCCGCTCATACGGGCCTCCGGTTCGCTGGCTTGTGTCAAGGCTGACGGTAGTGGTTCGGATCGGCAAGATCAAACACCTGTTCGACCGATCGCAAAAGTGTCGGACCCTTGCGGTATAACACGATCGTATCTTCGTTCGATCGAACGCTCATCCGATCGAACAGGGATACTATCGAACTGTCGTTCGCTACGAGGAGGCGGGCAATGGGAATGACGAGCGCGGCCGAGGCGAAGCTCGAGGCGAGGATCAGGCCGGACATCACCTTGCTGAGATCACGCACCCCCTATCCGAAGCGGCACAGGCCGCCGCTGGCCGTGCTGCCCGGAGGCACCGAGCCAGGTCCGGCAGCAGCCGGGCAGGCGGGGCAGGCCGGGCAGGCCGGCAAACACGCGGACGCCGGCGCGCCGGCGAGCGAGTCGGCTGGTCACCGGATCCCGCCGAGCGGCCCGGCCGCGGGCACGCTGGCTCGTGCGGCACGGCCGGCGGCGGCGCCCGGACCGATCCGGCTGACCAGGCGCGGGCGGATCGTGGTCGGCGCGCTGGTGGCGATCGCGGTCGCTGGCGTCGCCGCGCTGATCTGGCTCGCCGTGGCCGGACGTGCCGATGCCGCCAATCACGTGCGGCCGGGAGGCTCCGCGGCCGGCACGATGGTCCGGGTCGTCGTCCGCCCCGGGCAGACGCTGTGGAGTATTGCCGCCACGGCTGACCCGACCGCCGATCCGCGCATCGTCATTCAGCAGATCGTCGACGACAACGCACTCGGCGGGACCGGGATCAGGGCCGGTCAGGTGCTCTGGGTGCCGCGAAGCTGAGACGAGCCGAACTCGGCCGCCACCCGCTTGGGGACAACCATCCGCCACGCGTCGGTGATGAACTCGCGGGCCTCGTCAGGGCCTAGGGCGGTCATCCGGGCGTCGATCCAGTTGTACCGCTGGTCGCTGAGGCGCTCGAGCAGGAACCGGTCTGGGTCCGCGGCGATGAGGGCCGGGCGTTCCTCCCGAGGGAAGCCGAAGCCCAGGATCGTCTCGTCAGGGGAGACCGTGGCGTAGACGATCCGGCCGACCCGGAACTTGACGTAGTCGCGGATCAGGTGCTCCTCGGTGCGAGGCAGCGACAGCGCCCACCCGCGCACGTCGTCAACGGTGACCACGTCTCGCCCTCCTTCCGCCGAGCCCACCCCATGTTGCCAGCCCGGCTGGTGTGGTCGTGAGCCAGTCAGCGGCCCGCGTGGTCGTTGAGTAGCCAGTGCCTGCCGACCGATGCGACCCATCGGTCCTCCCTGCCCGGCAGCATGAACAGGCGGGTAACGGTCTGCTGGCCTCCGTTCATGTCCGAGTAGAGCACGTCGATGGTCACGGGCTGCCGGGCATTGGCGGCAGCCTCGAAGTCGGCGTAGATCGGCTCAGCCGGATCACGGAGCGCTCCTTGCCAGAACCCCAGGCCCCCGGCGGGGATGTAGATGGACCGGGTCAGCGTCCGGAACTCCTCGACCGGGCGGTGCGCCTGCGGTCCGCTGACCCGCTCGGGGTACGGATACCAGGCCTGCAGGATCGCGATGCCGCTGCCGACGTTCCGCACCCCGAAGGCGAGGTAGATGACGCCGTCGGTGACCTTGAATACCGCCTCGGGGCCCTCGATGTGCTCCCAGTGCTGGTCGGCGTAACCGATCTTCTGCCGCGGATCGCCGAGCTCGGCGTGGACCAGGACCGGCCGGAGCGAGGCGAGCAGCGACCGCTCGGCGATCCTGGATGCCCTGTTGGCCGAGCGGGTGGAGCTGAAGGTCGCGACCGCGAGGACCAGGGTGCCTCCCGCCGTGGTCAGGGAGGCGATGGATTCGGGGCTCATGTGTTCATTCTCCGGGACGCGCTCCCGTCGCGCGCACGGGCGGGTGAGTGTGCCGTCAGGCCACGGGGGAACTGATCCGGCCAAGGGGGAAGGAGTGGTACCGATGTCAACCACGGCATGGAGGTTCGCCGGCACCGAGGGGGCAGACCAGGCGGTGCTCAGGCTCAAGCAGCTCGATTCCCAGGATCTCATCGAGGTTCAGGACGTTGCCGTCATCCGCTGGCCGCAGTACGCGACGGCGCCGACGGCGCAGCAGCACGTGACCGCCGAGGGCAGCAAGGTATCGTCGCTCGTGCACAAGCTGAAGAAGGGCAGCATTGACCCCTCGATGATCGAGTCGGTCAAGGGCGACCTGATGCCAGGGAACTCGGCGCTCGTGCTGCTGAGCACGGACGCCGCCGTCGATACGGTCGCGAAGGCGTTCGAAGGCGAGTCGATGGAACTTGTCCGCTCCGACCTGTCCGTGCAGGAGCAGGACCGGCTGCGGGCTGCGTTCGGCGGCGGGACGCCGGGCAACGAGGGCCAGCCGCCGGCCTAGTCGGCCGGGGTCTGGGCCGGCATCGAACCGGGCGCCCGGACGCCGGCCGGCCTCGTCGGGGCGGGGCGTTCCATCCACCGCTCCGGCGTCAGCAGGTCGCCGAAGCCGTGCCGCCGGTACAGGCTCCGGCCGGGCGTGGCCATCAGGAGCTGCCTGACCCCCGCGACGTCTGGGTGCTCGACCGTCTTCTGAACCAGGAAGGTCCCGATGCGGTTGCCGCGGTGCTCGGCGGCCACGAACACGTCACACAGCCAGGCGAACGTCGCGCGATCGGTCACCATGCGGGCGAAGCCGGCCTGATCGCCGCCCGAAGTGTAGAGGCCGAGCACCAGCGAGTGCTCGATCGACCTGGCCATGACCTCGCGCGACCGTCCGGCGGCCCAGTAGCTCTCCCCGCTGATCCAGCCGTGGACCTTGTCAACGTCGATGAGGGAGCCGTCGTCGCTCACCCAGTAGCCGGCCGGGCCTTCCCATCTCACCGCCAGTGCACCATCCTTGTCGGCCATGTTTGGCCCATAGGGGGACGAACTCCCCTAACCGTAAGCTAGGCCGGTGCCGGGGTCCTGCCGCGGGGCAGGATGGACTGGTGCGGGACTGGGTGGCATGGCATCGCGGCTACGACGATCCGTCGTCGTCGCCGAGTGTCCGCCTCGAGCGGGTCAGATGGCACCTGGGCATGGCCATCGAACGCGCTCCGGCCGGCCCTGTCCGGGTGGTCAGCCTGTGCGCCGGACAGGGCCACGACGTGCTCGGCGTGCTGCCCGGCCACCCTCGCCGCGACGACGTCAGCGCGCTGCTGGTCGAGGCGGACCCCACGAACGCCGCGCTGGCCAGAGGGCGCGTCACGGCGGCCGGCCTCGGCGGCGTGCAGGTGCGCGAGGCGGACGCGAGCCTGGTCGCCAGCTTCGCCGACGTCCTGCCCGCGGACGTGCTGCTGCTGTCCGGCATCTTCGGCAACGTCAGCGACGCCGACATCAAGCGCACGGTGGACGCTGCAGCGGCGCTGTGCGCCGACGGCGCGACCGTGATCTGGAGCCGGCACCGGCGCCCGCCGGACGTGACCGTCCAGATTCGGGCGTGGTTCGCCGCTAACGGCTTCGACGAGGTCGCGTTCGACTCTCTCGAGACCGAGTTCCTGACCGGGGTGGGAGTGCACCGCCTCGTGCGGCCACCGGACCGGACCGCTCCCTATCCGCGGTATCCGCTGTTCAGGTTCGGCAGCAACCGGGGATGACCGCTCGCGTCACGGCAGCCGGCGCCGACACGCCGGCGACCTGAGTGATCTGACGATCGGCCGGGGACCGGTCACGGCGCCGCCTACCTGGCCATCGGGCCGGCCGGGCCGGGGCCGGATGCCCGGGCCCGGAGGATCAGGATGCCGATGGACTTGCGCTTCTCGGCCCACTGGACCACAATATCTAGTAGTTACATGGTTGTAGTTCTTCTACAGCTTGTGATCAAGAGTGGTTTGGTTCATAACGGGCGGCTCCATAACGGGGCAGGGGGTGATCGCGTGTACTGCCCGTACTGCCGGCACCCGGACAGCAGGGTGATTGACAGCAGGACGGCCGAGGACGGGGCCGCGATCCGCCGGCGCAGGTCGTGCCCGGAGTGCGGCCGCCGGTTCACCACCCAGGAGACCGTCATCTTGATGGTCGGCAAGCGCAGCGGCGCGACCGAGCCGTTCAACCGGGAGAAGATCGTCACCGGCGTCCGCCGTGCCTGCCAGGGCAGGCCGGTCACCCAAGACCAGCTCGCGATCCTGGCTCAGCAGGTCGAGGACGTGATCAGGGCACGCGGGCTCGGCGAGGTCCCCTCGCACGAGGTCGGCCTGGCCATACTCGGCCCGCTCCGCGCGCTCGACGAGGTCGCGTACCTCAGGTTCGCGTCGGTCTACCGCGGGTTCGAGTCGCTCGACGACTTCGAGGCCGAGATCGCGGCGCTGCGGGCCAAGCGCGACGAGAAGTGGCGGCCGGCCGTGGCCGAGCTCGACGGCGAGCGGGCCGGCGCGGACCGGACGGGTGACAAAAACGACACGGGCGTCGCGGGCGTCGCGGGCGTCGCGGGCAAGACGGTCGCATGGCTGTCGGCAGGCAAGGACGGCACGTAACTGGCCGGTTACAGCGGGACGGCTGATGACAAGTATCCGGAACAAGGGCCGGAAACGGCTGAAGAGGGAATCCGCGGTGATTCCGAAGGGGGA
>DASPZH010000553.1:0-5316 GCA_035636335.1 Streptosporangiaceae bacterium | reverse complement strand
TGCGAAAAATCGTGGAACTGCCCGAGGTGACAGAGGTGGTCGCGCACGGCGACACCAAGACGTCGGTGCGGGTCAGCACCGGTCACCACGCGCAGGGCGGCAGCATCGGTGTCGACCTGCGGGTGGTCCGCCCGGGTGCTGGGGCGCCGCCCTGCAGTACTTCACCGGCTCGCAGGCGCACAACGTGGCCGTACGCGAGATCGCGGTGCGCAGGAAGCTCAAGCTGTCCGAGTACGGCCTGTTCGACCCGTCCAGCGGCGACCTGATCGTCAGCGCGACCGAGGAGGAGGTCTACGCCAGGCTCGGGATGGCGTGGGTACCGCCGCCGCTGCGCGAGAACACCGGCGAGGTCCGGGCCGCGCTGCGCGGCGAGCTGCCCGAGCTCGTGCAGGCCGGTGACGTCCGAGGTGACCTGCACACGCACACCAACCTCACCGACGGGGTCGGCACGCTCGAGGAGATGGTGACCACGGCGCGTGGCCGCGGATACGAGTACTTCGCGGTCACCGACCACGCGCCGAACCTGTTCATGCAGCGGATGACGCTGGAAAAGATGCTTGAGCAACGCGACCAGCTCCGCCGACTCGAGGGCCGACTGGCCGGCGACGGCGGCACGGCCATGACCCTGCTCCACGGCACGGAGCTGAACATCGCCGCGGACGGGACCGTCGACTGGCCGGAAGAGATCCTCGCGGGCTTCGACGTGTGCGTGGCGTCGGTGCACTCCCACTTCGACCAGCCGCGGGCCGAGATGACCCGGCGGTTCCTGCGCGCCTGCGAGAACCCCTGGTCAACATCATCGGCCACCCGTCCGCGCGGCGGATCCGCAGGCGGCCGCCGGTCGACGTCGACTGGGGCGAGCTGTTCGGGGCCTGCGCGGCGACCGGCACCGCGTTGGAGATCAACTGCCATCCCGAGCGGCTCGACCTGCCGTCCGAGCACATCAGGGCCGCGAGGGACGCTGGCGTGAAGTTCTCCGTCGACACCGACTCGCACGCCGCCGGGCACCTGGAGTTCCTGCGCTTCGGGGTCGGCACTGCCCAGCGGGGCTGGCTGACCCCCGGCGACGTGATCAACACCTGGCCGCTTGGCCGGCTGCGGGAGTTCCTGCGCAAGGGCCGCTAGCCTCGGCCAGAGTGCCCGCTCCGCTCCGCTCGCGCTGGTAGCCGGCCGGTCACGCCAGGGCGGCGACCAGTTCGCTGACCGGCTTCCGCCGGCCGGTATAGAACGGGATCTCGATCCTGGTGTGCCGCCTGGCCGTCGCGCCGCGCAGGTGGCGCATCAGGTCCACGATCCGGTGCAGTTCGTCGGCCTCGAACGCCAGCATCCACTCGTAGTCGCCGAGCGCGAAGGCCGAGACGGTGTTCGCCCGCACGTCCGGGTAGTCGCGCGCCATCTGGCCGTGCTCGGCCAGCATCGCGCGCCGCTCGCCGTCGTCGAGCAGGTACCACTCGTAGGACCGGACGAACGGGTACACGCAGACGTAGTTCTTCGCCGGCTCGCCGGCCAGGAACGCCGGGATGTGGCTCTTGTTGAACTCGGCCGGGCGGTGCAACGCCATCGCCGACCACGCCGGCTCGCAGGCCCGGCCGAGCCTGGTGCGCCGGAACCTGGCGTACATCTCCTGCAGGTCGTCGGCGGCCGGGGCGATCCACCAGAACATCAGGTCGGCGTCGGCGCGCATCCCTTGCAGGTCGTAGCAGCCCCTGGTCACCAGGTCCTTGCCCGCGGCCTGCTCGCACAGGTCGGTGACCTCGGCCGCCAGCGCCTCCCGGTTCGCCAGGTCGATCGCCGTGCGGTCGCTGAGCCGGAACACCGACCACATCGTGTAACGGATGAGCTGGTTCAGGTCGCGTGCCTTGGGCCGCTGAGCTTCGTGGTCGTCGCCCGAGCGAGGCTCGGCCTGCCGTGATTCGCCGTGCTGGTCTGCCATGCCGCTATTCTCCCGCATCCGCGCCCGAGGTGACTTCGCGGAGGTCCGCGGCCCCGCCGTCCAGGTTCCGCCGGGTCGTCAGGAAGCCGCGGACCTGGTCGGCGGCCAGTCGCGCCGAGGCTATGCAGGCCGGGATGCCGACGCCGTCGTACGCGGCGCCGCAGACGGCCAGGCCCGGCTGGGCCGCGATCCCGGCCCGGATCCGGCCGACCCGGTCCCGGTGGCCGACCGTGTACTGGGGCAGCCCGCCGCCCCATCGCGTCACGCGCGCGTCCGCCGGGCGGCCGGCGACCCCCGTGGCGGCCGCGAGGTCGGCCGCGGCGAGGCTGGCCAGCTCGGAGTCGTCGCGCTGCAGCACGGCCTCCTCGCCGATCCGCCCCACCGAGCAGCGGACGATGTGGAGGCCGTCGGCGAGATGCGGCCACTTGACGGTGGAGAACGTCACCGCCTTCACCGGCCGCCCGTCCACCGCAGGCACGAGGTAGCCGCTGCCCGCGATCGGCGATCCGAACGCCGCGGCCGGATAGGCGAGCGTGACGATGGCCATGCTCGCGTACTCGATCCCGGCCAGCCCGGCCGCCGCCGTGGCCGCGTCGCCGCCGGCGATCTGGCCGGCGAGCCGGCTCGCCGGGCGGGCGGGCAGCGCGAGTATCACCGCGTCCGCGTCGATGTACTCGGGCGCGATCGTCGGGCCCGTGGTCAGCCGCCAGCCCTCCGCTGTCCGCCTGAGCTCGCGGACGGTCGCGTTCGTCCGCACCGTCGCGCCGCTGGCGGCCGCCAGCGCCGGCGGCAGCGTGCCGAGACCATCGGTCAGGGTCGTGAACACCGGCGCCGGCGTCGCCGTGCCATCTCCGCTAACCGGCGACGGGACCGGGCCGAGCATCGCCGCGGCCGCGTCGGCGAGCGACCGGTGCCGGCCAGACTCGTGGGCCAGGCCGGGCAGCGTTGCCTCGAACGACAGCCGGTCAGGCCGGCCCGCGTAGACGCCGCCGAGCAGCGGCTCGACCAGGCGGTCGACCACCTCGGCGCCGAATCTCGCCCCGACGTAGGTCGCCACGGCGACGTCGCCGTCCCGGGCGGTGGCGGCCAGGTCGGCATCTTGCCTGGCCCGCTCCAGGCCGGCCGGCGACAGGATCTGGGATCGCTCCAGCTCGCCGAGATCGGCGGGCACGCCCATGAACTGCCGTCTCGGCAGCGAGCGGAACCGGCCCCTGGTCCAGATGCTGGCCGTCGTGGTTCCCGGGTAAGCCAGCCGGCCGCCCAGGCCGACCGCCCGGATCAGGTCGACACCCTCGGGCCGCCGGGCCAGCAGTGCCTCGGCTCCGGCGTCGACGGCCACCCCGGCCACCTCGGACACCGCCAGCTTGCCGCCGACGCGGGGCGACCCCTCGAGTACCGTCACCTCGGCGCCCAGGTCACGCAGGAAGTAGGCGGCCGCAAGGCCGGCGATGCCGCCGCCGATGATGGCTACCCGGCGGCGCCGGTCCGGTGAGATCACGACTCCACCATGCCAGAGCCGCCGGAACCGGTCTCAGGCCGCCCGCGGTGTCCGCCCGCGGTGTCCGCCCGCGGTGTCCGCCCGCTCCATCAGCGAGAAGTCACCGCCCTGCCTGGCCCGCGGAGAACCTGGCCGCCGGCTCGCCGTGCAGCCGCCCGGCCGGCAGCTTCCTGCCGCACAGGACCAGGGCCAGGTCCTGCGCCGCGCCGGACAGCCGCTGCCCTGACCCGTACGACCAGCCGAGGTCCTCGGCCCGCAGCTCGATCCCGTTCAGGTCGGTGCCGAAGTGCTTGCGCGCGGTCGGCGCGGTGATCGAGTCCAGGACGACCCGCAGCCGGTCTTCGGGAACGCGCCGCCCGATGCCGAGCGGCACGACGACGTCGAGGCCGTGGACCACGTCGTGCGTGAGCGCGCCGGCGTAGCCTCCGCCCGGCGGCTTCCACGGGTTCGTCACGTTGTCCCTGAGCGCCGACAGCAGGTCGGCCGGCGGAGCGGCGCCGTCGCGCCGCGCGCAGCGGTCGGCCATGGCGGTGAAGTTCCCGCGCGACCGTGCGAGTTCGGCGACGAACCGTGCAGTGGAGTACCTGAACGGCATCGTGACGTGGGCCACGAGGTCGCGTACCCGCCACCCGGCGCACAGCGTCGGGAGGTCCCACGCCTCGGCGGGCAGGGCGGCCAGCAGGTCGGCCAGATCGCTGCGCTCGGCGGCGATCGTATCGGTCAGGTGGGAGTCGGTCAGGTGGGAGTCGGTCATCGGCGCGGTGGTCGTCGGTGCGGCGGACATCATGGTGCCTTCCTATCTGGAGAGTTTCCTATCTGGAGAGTTCCTTGACTGGCGTGCGCCGCGCATCACGCGAGCTTGGCGAGGTATGCGGCGAAACGGTCGAGTGAGGTGGAGAAGCCCGCCTGCGCCTCCGGGCTGCGGAAGGCCGCGGGCACGTTCACCTGGTGGATCCTGACCTCGGTGCGCGAGCCGCCGAGGTCGCGGAAGGTCGAGGTCGTGGTCACCCCGTTGTCCGGCTCGGTCCAGACGATCCGCTCGGGCTCGGTGACCTCCACGAAGATCGACCTGGTCGGGTATCGGCTGCCGTCGGCGTCGTTGACCATGACGGTCTCGAACACGCCGCCCGGCCTGGCATCGACCTTGATGGTCTCCAGCGGCGTGGTCACGCCGGCCGGGCCCCAGAAGTGGGTCAGATGCTCCGGCTCGATCATGCAGCGGAACACGAGTTCCCTCGGGGCCTCGAAGACTCTCGTGTAGACAAGTTCATCCGCCTGGGGTACCGGGTTACTCATCTTCGGGCTCTCCTCTTGTCATGGCTGGTCTCGTCTTGACTGGGCTTGTCTTGGCCGACTCAATCCGGATGTCGCGCAGGTGCGCGTCGAGCTTGTCGAACCGCTCGGTCCAGATCCGCCGGTTCTCCTCGATCCAGCTCGCCGCCGAGTCCAGCGCTGCCTGCTCGAGGTGACAGGGCCGGAACTGGGCCTGCCTGGTCCGCGAGATGAGGCCGCAGCGCTCGAGGACCTTGAGGTGCTTGGAGATGGCAGGCAGCGACATGGCGAAGGGAGCGGCCAGCTCGTTCACCGTGGCGTCGCCCCTGGCCAGGTGGTCCACGATCGCGCGCCGGGTCGGGTCGGCCAGCGCGGCGAACGTGGCGTCCAGCCGATCCCGCCGATTCTGCCGATCCTGCGCCACCGTCATGCCGCCTCCTGGTCAAGTCCTTCAGGCTTATTTAACCAACTAGTTAGTTAGCTGTCAAGTTAAGTGCGGGGCTGGCGCGGGGCTGGCGCCGGGCTGGCGCGGGGCTGGCGCGGGCTGGCGCGGGGCTGGCGCGGGGCTGGCGCGGGCTGGCGCCGGGGCTGGCGCGGGGCTGGCGCGGAGGTG
>DASPZH010000552.1:0-9059 GCA_035636335.1 Streptosporangiaceae bacterium | reverse complement strand
TCAACGCCTTCCTCAACCTGCAGTGGGGTGTCAGCACCGCGCACTGGGTGACCATCCTGATCTTCGCGATCGTGCTCGCCGTGCACGGCCTGCTCAACCAGTTCGGGATCCGGCTGGTCGCCCTGCTCAACGACGTCAGCGTCTGGTGGCACATCACTGGCGTGCTGATCATCGTCGGCGTCCTGGCGTTCGTCCCGTCGCACCACCTCCCGGCCGGCACGGTGTTCGGGCACTACGTCAACGACACCGGGCTGCACGTGCCCGCGATCTACATCATCCTGATCGGCTTGCTGCTGGCCCAGTACACCTTCACCGGCTATGACGCCTCGGCGCATATGACAGAAGAGACTCACAGTGCGGCCAGCAGCGGCCCGCGCGGCATCGTGATGTCGATCGTGGTCTCCCTGATCGCCGGCTGGGTGCTGCTCATCGGCCTGACGTTTGCGATCCAGCACTACGAGGCGGAGCGCCTGTCGGCGACCGGCGTTCCGCCCGCCCAGATCTTCATCGACGCGGTCGGCAAAACCGGCGGGGAGCTGCTGCTGCTGATCGCGATCGGTGCCCAGCTCTTCTGCGGCATGTCCTCGGTGACCGCCAACTCGCGGATGATCTACGCCTTCTCACGCGACGGCGCGCTGCCGGGATCGGAGCTCTGGCACCGCGTCAACAAGCGCACCAGGACGCCAACCAATGCGATCTGGCTCGCGGCGGCGGGCGCGCTCGTTCTCGGACTGCCCTACCTGTGGAACAGCGCTGCGTACTTCGCTGTCACCTCGATCGCGGTCATCGGCCTGTACATCGCCTATGTGATCCCCACATTCCTACGGCTGCGTCAGGGTGAGAGCTTCCAGCGGGGGCCGTGGCACTTGGGAAGATGGAGCTACCTGGTCGGCTGGACCGCGGTGATCTGGGTGGGATTCATCACGATCCTGTTCATGCTGCCGCAGGCTGGTCCCATCGGCTTCGTGACGTTCAACTACGCGGTCGTCGCCGTCGCCGTGGTCCTTGGTTTCGCCGGGATCTACTGGGCTGTCTCGGCCAAGAACTGGTTTACCGGGCCGAGGGTCCAGGGCACGGCCGAGGAACTGGCCGCGATCGAGCACGAGCTCGAGGTCTAGTCCAGGTCTAGTCCCGACCACCAGATGAGATAGGACGGTTCATGACGGACAGTCACGGCAGCGGCGCGGCCGCCAGGCCGTCGAGATCGGGAATGCTGAGCCTGGCCCAGCTACGGGCGGCGGTCGGCGGGGGCGAGGTCGACACGGTGATCCTCGCCTTCACCGACATGCAGGGCCGGCTCGCGGGCAAGCGCCTGTCGGCGGAGTTCTTCCTCGACGAGGTGGCCGAGCACTACGCGGAGGGCTGCAACTACCTGCTCGCCGTCGACGTGGACATGAACACCGTCGGCGGGTACGAGATGTCCTCCTGGGAGCGCGGCTACGGCGACTTCGTGCTCAAGCCCGACCTGACGACCCTGCGCCGCCTGCCGTGGCTTCCGGCCACCGCGCTGGTGATCGCCGACCTAACCTGGCTGGATGGCGCGCCCGTGGTCGCGTCCCCGCGCCAGATCCTGCGGGCGCAGGCCGCGAAGCTGGCCGAGCGCGGCTGGGTCGCGCTGGCCGGCACCGAGCTCGAGTTCGTCGTGTACCGGGACAGCTACGAGCAGGCCGCGGACAAGGGCTACGCGAACCTGGTCCCCGCCAACCAGTACAACGTCGACTACTCGATTCTCGGCACGTCGCGGATCGACCCGCTGCTGCGCCGGATCACCGGCGGCATGACCGGCGCGGGCATGTACGTCGAGTCGGCCAAGGGCGAATGCAACCTCGGCCAGCACGAGATCGCGTTCCGCTACGCCGACGCGGTCACCACCTGCGACAACCACTCCGTCTATAAGACCGGCGCCAAGGAGATCGCCGCCCAGGAGGGAATGGCGCTGACCTTCATGGCCAAGCCGAACCAGCGCGAGGGCAACTCCTGCCACATCCACCTGTCGCTGCGTGAGCAGGACCAGGACCCGGGTCCCGGCGGCCGGCCCGGCCTGGGCGGCCATCCGTTTCTGGCCGGCGCAGGACCGTACGGCCTCTCTAAGCTCGGCCAGTTCTTCCTAGCCGGCCAGCTTGCCGCGATGCGCGAGCTGACGCTGCTGTACGCGCCCAACATCAACTCTTACAAGCGGTTCGTGCCGGGCAGCTTCGCCCCGACCGCGGTCCGCTGGGGAGTCGACAACCGGACCTGCGCGCTCCGCCTGGTCGGACACGGCCAGTCGCTGCGGGTGGAGAACCGGACGCCGGGCGGTGACGTGAACCCCTACCTTGCGGTCGCCGGGATGATCGCGGCCGGGCTGGCTGGGATCGACAACGAACTGTCGCTCGAAGAGGCGTTCGCCGGGAACGCCTACACCGACCGGGGGCCGAAGGTCCCGCACACGCTCCGCGACGCGCTCGAGTTGTGGGAGGGCAGCGACCTGGCGAAACAGGCGCTCGGCGCCGATGTCGTCAGCCACTACGCTAACTACGCGCGGGTCGAGCTCGCGGCGTTCGACGCCGCGGTCACGGACTGGGAACTCCGGCGCGGCTTCGAGCGGTTGTGACTGTTATGGCTGACACGGGTATGGCTGACACGGATATGGCTGACACGGGCATGACCTCCTACACGATCATCAATCCGGCCACCGAGCAGCCGGTCACGACCGTCCCTGGGACCTCGGCGCAGGAGACCGACGCGGCGATCGCCCGCGCCCAGGTCGCCCAGCGGGCCTGGCGGTCGGTGGCGCCCGGCGAGCGGGCCGGCCTGCTGCGCGCGTTCGCGGCCCAGGTGGACGCGCACGCCGAGGAGCTTGCCCGCCTCGAGGTGGCGAACTCCGGGCACCCGGTCGGGGCGGCCCGGTGGGAGGCCGGCCAGGTGCGGGACGTGCTCCAGTACTACGCGGCCGCCCCCGAGCGGCTGACCGGCAGGCAGATCCCGGTGGCGGGCGGCCTGGACGTGACGTTCGCCGAGCCGCTCGGCGTGGTCGGCCTGATCGTGCCGTGGAACTTCCCGATGCCGATCCTGTCCTGGGGCATGGCGCCCGCGCTGGCCGCCGGCAACGCGGTCGTCGCCAAGCCCGCCGAGATGACGCCACTGACCGCGATGCGGATCGGCGAGCTGGCGCTGGCGGCCGGGCTGCCCGAGTGCGTGTTCCAGGTGCTGCCGGGCCGGGGCTCGGTGGTCGGGCAGCGGCTGGTCGACCACCCGGCGGTACGCAAGATCGTGTTCACCGGCTCGACCGAGGTCGGCCGCCAGATCATGGCCGGCTGCGCGAAGCAGGTGAAGCGGCTCACCCTGGAGCTCGGCGGCAAGAGCGCCAACATCGTCTTCGCCGACTCCGACCTCGAGCGGGCGGCCGCGGCCGCGCCGTCCGCGGTGTTCGACAACGCGGGCCAGGACTGCTGCGCGCGGTCGCGGATTCTCGTGCAGGCCTCGGTGCTCGACCGCTTCATGGAACTGCTCGAGCCCGCCGTCAAGGGCGTCCGGGTCGGCGATCCGGTGTCTGCGCAGACCGAGATGGGCCCGCTGATCTCGGCCGGCCACCGGGCTAATGTTGCGAAATATGTGCCAGACGACGCCCCGGTGGCATTCCGCGGCAGCGCGCCCGACGGGCCCGGGTACTGGTTCCCGCCCACCGTGCTCGCTCCGATCGCCGCCGACGCGCCCGCGTACACCGAGGAGGTGTTCGGGCCGGTGGTCACGGTGACGCCGTTCGCGGACGAGGCCGAGGCGATCGAGATCGCCAACGACACGCCGTACGGGCTGTCCGGCTCGATCTGGACCCGTGACGTCGGCCGGGCGGTCCGGGTGGCGCGCGCGGTGGAGGCCGGCAACCTGTCGGTCAACTCGCACTCGTCGGTGCGGTACTGGACGCCGTTCGGCGGCTTCAAGCAGTCGGGCCTGGGCCGCGAGCTTGGCCCGGACGCGCTCGACGCGTTCACGGAGACCAAGAACGTGTTCATCTCAACGCAGGACTGATCGGGGGTCGCGCAATGGAGCGCTTGCAGGACCGGGTCGCCGTCGTCACCGGAGCTGGCAGCGGCATCGGGCTGGCCAGTGCCAGGCGGATGGCGGCCGAGGGCGCCAGGGTCGTGGCCGTCGACATCGACAAGGCCGCGGGGCAGGCCGCCGCCGAGGAGACCGACGGCATATTCCTGGCCGCCGACGTGTCGGTCGAGGAGGATGTCAGAGGGCTGTTCGACGACGTCGCCGGCGAGTTCGGGCGGATCGACATCGCGTTCAACAACGCGGGCATCTCGCCGCCCGAGGACGGCTCGATCCTGGACACCGGGATCGACGCCTGGCGCCGGGTCCAGGAGATCAACCTCACGTCGGTCTACCTGTGCTGCAAGTACGTGCTCCCGCACATGCGGCGCCAGGGCAAGGGGTCGATCATCAACACCGCGTCGTTCGTGGCCGTGCTCGGCGCGGCCACCTCGCAGATCTCCTACACCGCATCCAAGGGCGGCGTGCTGGCGATGAGCAGGGAACTCGGCGTCCAGTTCGCCAGGGAGGGGATCCGGGTGAACGCGCTGTGCCCGGGGCCGGTGAACACCCCGCTGCTGCGCGAGCTGTTCGCCAAGGACCCCGAGCGCGCCGCGCGGCGGCTCGTGCACGTCCCCGTGGGCCGGTTCGCCGAGCCCGAGGAGATCGCCGCCGCGGTGGCGTTCCTGGCCAGCGATGACGCCTCGTTCATCACCGCGTCGCAGTTCCTGGTCGACGGCGGGATCGCCGGCGCCTACGTGACGCCGCTATGAGCGAGCCGAGGGGCGCCTCAGGGCGCCGCGAAGGCGAGCGGGGGGCGCTGTGAGTGAGCCGAGGGGCGCGGCGCGGCCCGTCATCGGCATCAGCGGCTACAGCGAGCACGCCCGCTGGGGGGTCTGGGAGCTGCCAGCCAGCCTGCTCCCGCAGAACTACGTCGACCAGGTGGCGGCGGCGGGCGGCGCCCCGGTGCTGCTGCCGCCGGTGCCGGGGGTGCAGTCCGCCGTGGCCCGGCTGGACGGCCTGGTCATCTCCGGCGGCCCGGACATCGAGCCCGGCCGGTACGGGGCACGGCCGGGGCCGAAGACCACGGTCGTGCGGCCGGGCCGGGACGCCGCCGAGGAGGCGATGTTCCGCGCCGCGCTCGAGGCCGGGGTGCCGGTGCTCGGCATCTGCCGCGGCATGCAGCTCATGAACGTGGCGCTCGGCGGCACCCTGACCCAGCACCTGCCCGACGTGGTCGGACACGACGGTCACTCCCCCGCGCCGGGCGCGATGGGGGCGCACGAGGTGACCGTCGGATACCCCGGGTCGAGGTCCTCGAGCTTCTCGAGGTCCTCGGGGTCCCGGCTGGCCGGCCTGCTCGGCGCCGGCGCTCACGTCGTCCCGACCCACCATCACCAGGGCGTGGACAGGCTCGGTGACGGGCTGACGGCGACCGCGTGGGCGCCGGACGGCACGATCGAGGCCATCGAGCTCGACGGCAGGTTCGCGGTGGGCGTCCAGTGGCATCCGGAGGCCGGGGACAACCCGACTCTGTTCCGCGCCCTCGTCGATGCGGCGCTGGTCAGCCGATAACCGGGTACGCGGCGGCCGGCCGCGGCCGGCACGTTAGCCTGTTGGCCCCCACCTCGAAGGAGTCGACCATGCCAGCCGAGGCCGACGCGCAGGACACCAAGGACCAGGCAGGCGCGGCGGACAGCGGACCCGAGCGCAAGGCCGCCGAGCCGGCCGACGACCTGGTGACCACGTCGCACTCGATGACCGTCGGCGGCGAGGAACTGCGGTACACGGCGACCGCCGGCCGGGTCGTGCTGCGGACCGAGGAGCACACCGACGACAAGTTTGACGGCCCGCAGGCCAAGGCCGAGGTTTTCATGGTCGGCTACACACTCGACGGTGCCGATCCGGCGGGCCGGCCGGTCACGTTCGCGTTCAACGGCGGGCCGGGCTCGTCCAGCATCTGGCTGCACCTGGGCGTGCTCGGTCCCCGGCGGGTGCTGATGGGTGACGTCGGCGGGCTGCTGCCACCGCCCTACGGGCTCGCCGACAACGCGCAAACCCTGCTCAGGCACAGTGACCTGGTCTTCGTCGATCCGGTCTCGACCGGCTACTCCCGGGCGGCCAAGGGCGAGAAGTCCAAGGACTTCCACGGGTTCGGCGCCGACATCGCCTCGGTCGGCGAGGTGATCAGGCTGTGGACCACGCGCAACGGCCGCTGGATGTCCCCGAAGTACCTGTGCGGGGAGTCCTACGGCACCACCAGGGCGGCGGCGCTGGCCCGGCAGCTTCAGGAACGCTACGGGATGTACCTGAACGGGCTGATCCTGATCTCGTGCTTCCTGAACGGCGGGTCGGTGATGTTCACCGCGGGCAACGACGATCCGTACGTGAACTACCTGCCGACGTACGCGGCTATCGCGAACTACCACGGCAAACACGCAGACCGGCCGTTGCGCGAGGTGCTCGACGAGGCACGCGAGTACGCGGCGGGCGAGTACCCGCGGGTGCTCGCGCTCGGGTCCCGCCTCGGTGAGCAGGAGCGGGCCGCGGCCGTGGCCAGGATCGCGGCGCTGACGGGGCTGTCCCAGGACTACGTCGACCGGGTGGACCTGCGGCCCGAGCACGTCAGGTTCCTGACCGAGCTGCTGCGCGACCAGCGCCGCACCGTGGGCAGGATCGACGGCAGGTTCGCGGGCTGGGACGCCGACTACGGCAGGGAGAAATGGACTACCGACCCGTCGATCGACGCGATCATCGGCCCGTACGCGGCGGCGCTCAACCACTACGTGCGCGCCGAGCTGGGCTACTCGAGCGACCTGCCGTACGAGGTGCTCACCGACCGGGTGCACCCGTGGTCGTTCAAGGAGTTCGAGGCGCAGCACCTGTACGTGCTCGACAAGCTGGCCGAGGCGATGCGGGTGAACCCGCACCTGCGGGTGCACGTGGCGTGCGGCTACTACGACGCGGCCACGCCGTACTTCGCCGCCGAGAACGACATCGCCCGGCTTGCCATCCCGCCCGAGTTGCGCGCCAACATCGAGTTCGCCTACTACGAAGCGGGCCACATGATGTACCTGCACGAGCCCAGCCGCCTGGACCAGGCGGCCCGCCTCGCCGCGTTCGTGACTCCGACCTCGGCGAACGGCGGCTGACGGCGGACGGGCGGCAGACGGCGGACGGGCGGCTGACGGCTCACGTCGGCTGACGGCTCACGGCGGAGCCGTCCTTACGCGGCGGGGCCGACCGCGCTGAGTGCTCGCCTCCTGCTCAGAATCCAGGCGCCGGCGAAGGCCACGATGCCGCCCACGGCGGCGGCGGCGCCCCGGAGGACGTGATGGCCGCCGACCCCGGTCGCGCTGCCCGCATTGAGGAAGCCGGGTGCCACGCCGGCCAGCCACAGGATGCTCGCGAGGATGGCGATCCCTCCGGCCGTGGTCAGCGTGATGATCAGCCGCCGCCGGGCCGATGCGGCGTCGCCCGCGGTCCCGTCGGCCGTCCGCGGGCCGCCGCTGCGCTGGCTCGCCAGGCCCGCGGCGAGCAGCGCCGCACCGCCGACCATCCCGGCAAAGCCCCCGGCCTCGTGCCGTGCGGGCGGGAACGCAGCGAACGCATAAGCGGCGAAAAGCAGAATTGTCTGGATTCCGAAGGCCACGAGCATGCCGGGCAGCAGCCGGCCGAGCCGCGGCAGGCGCTTCGGTGCGAAGAGCAGCATGGTCGATCCGAGGGCGATGAGCAGCACCGCCACCGGCTCGAGGGCAAGCCAGAATGTCTCGCTGCCTGGGTCGCCGGGGTAGCCGGTGAAGATGCTTTGTGATCGCACCCCAGAGAACTGGACGTAAGGGGCTATGCAGGCGAGGAGGAGGAAGTACACGGCGGCACCGCCGGCCAGGGCCGCGCCGGCCGAGATCGGTCGGTCCCCGATCGGCCGGGCCGCCTGGGCTGGCTGGGCTGGCTGGGCCGGCTGGGCTTGCTTGCCGGTCGTATGCGGCGGCGTCAGGTCCCTGGTCTCGGGAACCTCCCGCTCCAGCCGGGCCGTGGGAAGCGGCTGCTCCCTGGTCACCGACGCGGCGACCTTGCCGGGCTCGCTGGCCATGACCGGCTGCTCGAACCCGAGAGCCTGGGCAATCTCGGCGACGACCCACGAGCACGCTTCGGGAGTGTGCGAGGTGGAGTCGGTGAAGAACCTGACCGTCAGCTTGGTGGCCGTGCCCATATCGAGTCCCTGGTCGGCGTAGCGACGCAAGGTGCCTGCCAGGTCCGCGTGCGCGGCCGCGACCAGCAGGCCAGCCTCCCTTGGCTGGTCAGGCAGCAGGTCTTTCAGCAGGTTGGACATGACCGTGGGTTTCGACAATGCCGCCGCGCCGTAATGCGGGTCTTGCACGATTCCTTCCAGCGCCCTGCGTGCCTCGCCCTGAATATCCCACGGCTTCGGGGTCATTCGTGCTCTCCTCGTCAGCGGACGGCTGCATGAGGACCTATTTCCCCGACACCCCGCTGCTACAGGGACATGCTGCTCTTTGCCGCGGGATTCGGCAATATTCGGCGATGTCGCCCGGGATTTACCGGCCCGCCCCGGATTTACCGGCCCGCGCCGGATTACCGGCTGCCCGCGGCGGCCAGGCTGTGCCCGTAGCCGGCGGCGACGGCGGTCACGCCGGACAGCAGCCGCGGCACGTCGCACTCGCCGCAGTCGTTGCTTCCCCACGCGACGACGCTGCCTGCGGCGGTCAGCGCGAGGCAATGAGTGCCGTTGCCCGAGATGGCGGTGACGTCTGCCAGCCCGGCCGGCACGGCCGTCTCGAAGTTGTCGCTGCGGCCCCAGGCGACCACCCGTCCGCCCGAGGTGAGCGCGGCGCTGTGGTTGACCCCGGCCGCGATCGCCACCACGTCCGCCAGTCCGGGCGGCACCGTGGTCTCGCCGAAGTCGGGCAGCCCCCAGGCGACCACCGTGCCGTCACCGGTCAGCGCCAGGCTGTGCTCGGCCCCGGCGGCAACGGCGACCACCTCGGGCAGCCCGGCGGGCACCTCGATCTGGCCGCACCCGT
>DASPZH010000551.1:0-4889 GCA_035636335.1 Streptosporangiaceae bacterium | reverse complement strand
CAGCAGTTCGAGCAACTCGGCCAGGCCGATGGCCTGCTGCGCCGCCACCGGGATGACCGGGTAGAAGCTGCCCCTGGCGACCGCCTTCTCAAGGTCCTCGATCAGGATCTTCTGGTCGATCTCCTCGCCGGACAGATACCTGTCCATCAGGCTCTCGTCTTCGCTCTCCTGAATGATCGACTCGATCAGGGCGCCGCGGTACTCCTCCATCCGGTCCGTGTCGCCGGGGTCGGGGTCGCGCTCGGTACGCTTGCCGTCCGAGTACTCGTAATACCGCTCGGAGAGCAGGCCGATGAGGCCGTTCACGGTGCCCTGGCCGTCGCCGACCGGCAGGTACAGCGGTGCGACCGAGTCGCCGAACGCGGCCCGGCAGGCGTCGAGCGCCTCGTTGAAGTCACCCCGGTGATGGTCAAGCTTGGTGATGACGACGGCTCGCGGGGTTCCGGCGCTCGCGCACTCGTCCCAGAGCATCGAGGTCAGCCCGTCGATGCCGTCGGCGGCGGAGATCGTGAACAGCGCGGCGTCGGCCGCGCGCAGGCCCGCCCGCAGGTCACCGATGAAGTCGGCGTAACCAGGGGTGTCCAGGAGGTTGACCTTGACCTCGTTATGCACGAACGGCGCGACGGTCAGGTTAACCGAGCGCTGCTGCCTGATCTCGACCTCGTCGAAGTCGCTGACAGTGCTGCCGTCCTCGACCCGGCCGACTCGCTGAATGGTGCCCGTCGCCGCGAGCAAAGTCTCGGCCAATGTGGTTTTCCCGGCTCCTGAGTGGCCGACCAGCACAACGTTTCGCACGTTCTCGGGCTGGCCGGCCGCGGGTGCCCTGCCGGCGGCGCCCGATGTAGCCTTCTCCGCCATACCACCGCCTCCTGGTGTTCATGTTGGCTGCTGCTGCTTGTGCCAGCCTTTACCCACCGCCCCGCCGGCCACAAGCCCTCGGCCGCAATCGGCGCGCCCGTCGTGGTCCGCGGTTCCCCCGCGGTCGGCAGGTGAAACGGGCTGATCAACCGCCAGTAAGATCAAATGGACATGCTCAAGGTGCTGAAACCTGGCCTCGCCCAGGTGCTGATGCCGGTGGGGCGGGCACTCGCGCGCACCCCGCTGACCCCGAACATGCTGACGGTCACCGGGGCCGTCGGCATGACGGCCGGCGCGCTGATCCTGTTCCCCGCCGGGCACCTGTTCGCCGGGACCATGGTGTGCACCGGGTTCGTCTTCACCGACATGCTGGACGGGACGCTGGCCAGGATCACCGGGAGCACCGGGACGTTCGGCGCGTTTCTCGACTCGACCATGGACCGGATCGCCGACTCGGCGGTGTTCGTCGGCATCGCGATCTGGCTGGCCACCGGAGGGCACGACCGGCTGCTCGCGGCGGTTGCGCTGTTCTGCCTGGTCGCCGGCGGGCTCGTGTCGTACGCCAAGGCCCGTGCCGAGGGGCTGGGGCTGCGCTGCGACGTCGGGATCGCCGAGCGCACCGAGCGGCTGATCATCGGCCTCGTCGCTATCGGACTGGCCGGACTTGGCGTACCGTATGTCCTCTCTATCGGGCTCTGGATTCTCGCCGTGCTGAGCGCAGTCACCTTCGGGCAGCGGGTCTACGCGGTCCGGAGGGCCGCGATGTCGCCTTCCTCGGCCGCCGGCAGTGCCGGCGCCTCCGGGGTGACGGAGGCATCAGGCAGCCCGGTCACCTAACGCATCGTCTACGCAGGGGTTGAGGAGGTTACGGTGCCTGGTGTGACTGCCGGTGCGCGGGCCAAACCGGGCTTGAAGGCCAGGCTCGTCGGCGCCGCCTACGCGCTGGGCTGGTCGGCCGTCTGCCGGTCGCCCGAGTCGTGGGCGGCGGCGGCCTTCGGCTTCTTCGCCGACCTCGCCTGGCGCAGGCAGGGACCGGCGATCCGGGTACTCGAAGGCAACCTGCGGCGTGTGCTCGGCCCCGCGGCGACGGGCCAGGAACTGCGGGCGGCCTCGCGCGCCTCGATGCGGTCCTACGCCAGGTACTGGCTGGAGACCTTCCGGCTTCCCGTGCTGCCCGCCGAGCGACTGGTCGGCGGGATGGTGGAGACCGGCCAGGTCGACGCGATGCTCGGCATCCTGGCCGGCGGCCGCGGCGTCGTGGTGCCGCTGCCGCACATGGGCAACTGGGATCAGGCCGGAGCGTGGGTGATCGGCCGCGGTGCGGGCTCGTTCACGACCGTGATGGAGCGTCTGGAGCCCGAGTCGCTCTACAAGCGTTTCCTGGCCCTCCGGGAGAACCTCGGCATGGAGGTGCTCCCGGCGAGCGGCGGGCCGAGCCCGTTCGGCGTGCTGGCGCAGCGGCTGCGGGCGGGCAAGCTCGTCGCGCTGCCGTGCGACCGAGAGGTCACCGGCGGCGGCATCGAGGTCGACTTCTTCGGCGAGAAAGCGCTCATGATGGGCGGTCCGGCCGCCCTGGCGGTGCAGACTGGTGCCGCGCTGATGCCCGCCACGCTGTGGTACGAAGGCGATCGCTGGGGCGTCCGCATCCACGAGGAGGTTCCGGTGCCTGAGGTCGGGGACCGGCGTCAGAAGGCCGCCGCGATGACGCAGGAGATCGCGCGCGTCTTCGAGCAGGGGATCAGGGAGCATCCCGCGGACTGGCACATGCTGCAGCGGGTATTCGTCGCCGATCTCGATCCGCAGCGGCTCGCGTCCGCGCGGGGGAGGGTCGCCGCCAGGGAGCGGGCGGCGCCGAAGAACGGCGCCGGCCCCGGCCCTGGCCAGGCCGCGAACGACCGGCCCTCGCCCACCGCGCCCGGCCCGGCCGCGCCCGGCCCGGCCGCGAACGGCCAGGCCGCGAACGGCCGGCCGTCGTCCACCGACACTGTGGCGGGCGGGGCATGAGAGGCCGGCGGGGCATGAGAGGCGAGCGGGCCGTGAGAGCGGGGGACGCGCCATGAGAGTCGGCCTGGTCTGCCCGTACTCCTGGGACGTGCCGGGCGGCGTCCAGGAACACATCAGGGACCTGGCCGAGGCCCTGATCGAGCTCGGGCACGAGGTTTCGGTGATCTCCCCGGCCGACGACGACGCGGCGCTGCCCGACTACGTGGTGCCGGCCGGCCGGGCCATCGCCGTGCCCTACAACGGCTCGGTCGCCAGGATGTCTTTCGGCCCGCTGTCCGTCAGCCGGGTGCGCCGGTGGATCAAGGAAGGCAACTTCGACGTCCTGCACGTGCACGAGCCCGCCGCGCCCAGCTTGTCGCTGATCGCCTGCTGGGTCTTCGACGGGCCGATCGTGGCGACCGTGCACGGGGCCACGACCCGGTCGCGGGTGCTGCACGCGGCCGAGCCCGTGCTGCGGTCGGCGCTGGAAAAGGTCAGCGGCCGGATCGCGGTCTCCGAGGCGGCGCGGACCACGCTGGTCCATCACCTCGGCGGCGACGCGGTCCTGATCCCCAACGGCGTCACCATCTCCAGGTTCGAGAAGGCCGAGCCGCTGCCGGGCTGGCCGGGCCCGGGCGGCGCGATCGGGTTCCTCGGCCGGATCGACGAGCCGCGCAAGGGCCTGGCCGTGCTGATGCGCGCGTTCGAGGTGATCGGCGTGCAACGGCCCGAGCTGCGGCTGCTTATCGCGGGACCGGGTGACGCGGAGGAGGTCACCGCCAGGGTCCCGGCCGCGCTCAGGGACCGCGTGGTGCTGCTCGGCCAGGTCAGCGAGGCCGTCAAGGTGCAGGTCTACCACTCCGTCGACGTGTTCTGCGCGCCCAACACCGGCGGCGAGAGCTTCGGCATCGTGCTGGCCGAGGCGATGGCGGCCGGCGCCCCGATCGTGGCCAGCGACCTCGACGCGTTCCGCCGGGTGCTGCGCGGCGGCCGGGCCGGGGAGCTGTTCGCCAACGGTGACCCCGGCGAGCTCGCGGCCGCGGTCGGCCGCCTCCTCGACGACCCGCGGCGGCGCGCCTCGCTGTCGGCCGCCGCATCCGCGGCCGTGCGCGACTACGACTGGCACACCATCGCCCGCGACGTGGTGAAGGTCTACGCGGCCGTGTTGCCGACCGGCGCCGCAGACGCCGCCAGGAGCGCGTGATGACACTCGCCGTCAGTTTGATCATCGTCGCCGCGCTGGCGATCAGCGGCGTCTACGTGTCCTGGCGGGCCGGGCGGCTCGACCGGCTGCACACCAGGGTGGAGACGGCCCGCGCCACCCTGGACGCCGCGCTGGTCAGGCGCAGCTCGATGGTGCTGGAGATCGCCTCGTCCGGGCTGCTCGACCCGGCGGCCAGCCTGCTGCTCGCCGACCTGGCGCACGACGCGCGCGCGGCGCAGAGCGGCCGCGAGCTGGCCGAGAGCTACCTGACCAGGGCGCTGCGGACGGTGTTCGGCCAGCCGGGCTCGCGCGCCTCCATCGAGCCGGTGGAGGGTGCGGCGGAACTGGTCGCCGAGCTCGAGTCGACCGCGCAGCAGGTCTTTATCGCGCGGAAGTTCTACAACGACGCCGTGGCCGTGACGGTGGCCGCGCGCCGCCGCTGGCTGGCGCGCGTGCTCCGGCTGGCCGGGGGCGCGCCGATGCCCGAGTTCTTCGAGATCGACGACACGCTGGCGGCGGGCGGCATGGGCGAGCAGGGTACGGACATGCAGCACCTGGCCGGCTGACGCGCCCGTCGTGGCCTGCCGGAACGTACCTGGCACCGCCTACCATGGAGATATACCAAGTGTCGCAACGAAGCGAGGAATCCCGTGTCAGTCGATAGCTCCACCGACAAGCCGGACACCAGCGGGACGGCCGCCCCGGCCACCGGTACCCAGCGGGTCAAGCGGGGCATGGCGGACATGCTCAAGGGCGGCGTGATCATGGATGTGGTCACCGCTGAGCAGGCGAGGATCGCCGAGGACGCGGGCGCGGTGGCGGTGATGGCGCTGGAGCGGGTGCC
>DASPZH010000550.1:0-7843 GCA_035636335.1 Streptosporangiaceae bacterium | reverse complement strand
AACGGCGGCGTCGGCGCGCGACCGGGGCCGCGATGTCACACCAACGCTCACAGGTGCGGGTCAACACTGCGTCGTGCTGGTTCGGGCCCGATGACGTGCCCTGCCCGCCCGTCCGCGAACCCAGCAGGAAGGCAGGTGCCGATGAACTCGACCGGCGACTGCCCCGTGCCCCGCACGAACCGCCCCGAGCAGCGCGTAGCGCCATATTTGTGCGTATCATTCCGATTCACCCGATCAATACCGCTTACTAGTAGTTTCGGCGTTGGTGGCTTACCCCGAGCGCGGCACTCTCGCCAGATTATCGGCGCGTCGGGCGCCGCAAAGACCGCTGAGGCAGGGCGTATTGCCGCAGAATGGTGCCTGACACGAGCAATGGTGCGCCGCCGTTGTCTGCCGGGTTGGCGCCAGAGAGTGGGCGGAGGTGTGATAGCTACGGGCAACCAGGTGGTGCCCGGAGCCCCGGTGACGGCAGGCCCGGAGACGGCAGCCCCGGAGACGGCGGAGCACGCAGGTGCCGGGCGGCCGGCAGCAGCCGAGCGGGCGAACTGGGCGGCTGGGTATGCGGCCGGGTATGCGGCTGGACCGGTGACGGCTGCGCAGGCGCCGTCGGCAGGGCGCAGGCCCGGGCCCGGAGAGTCGCCTTCGGGCCCGATGCCGGCCAGGCAGTGGCGCGGCTCAGGCGGCCGGTGGCTGGTCTGGGTCTTCCGCGCCGTGCTCTGGGCTGTCCTGCTGCTGATCGGCTACCGTGGCGTCGCCGCGATCGTGACCAGTGGCGCGGCCGGGTCGGCGGCGAGCGGCCGGGGGCGGACGTTCCCCGCGGCGCTCGCGAAGGCGTACGCGCTCGAGTTCGGGCAGGCGTACCTCAACTACAACCCGGCCATGGCGGAGCAGCGGGCCACCAGCCTGGCCGGTTTCCTGCCGCCGGGAGCCGACCCGGAACTCGGCTGGAACGGCGTGGGGACGCAGACGCTCCAGTCCGAGCAGGTGGCAGGCGTCCGCGTGCTGAGCCCGCACCGCGCTGTCGTCACGCTGCTCGCCCGGGTGAACGGGAACCTGGTCGAGATCGGCGTCCCGATCTACGCGGCCGGGGGCGGCCTGGTCGTGTCCGGGCACCCGGCACTGTTCCCGCCGCCGACTCAGGTCGTTCCTCCGGCGTCGGCCAGCGCGCCGGACGACCTGGCAGCCAAGCAGTCGCTGCTGGTGATGCTCCCGGCGTTCTTCCGTGCCTACGCCAGCGGTGACGCGCTGCAACTGGGCAGGTTCGCGGTCCCTGGCGATCCGCTGATCGGCCTGGGCGGCGTGGTGACGTTCGGCGGGATCAGCCACCTCAGCGCGCCGGCCGCGGCAGGCCAGGTCAGGCAGGTCACGGTCGCGGTCGTGTGGCGGGCGGGCGGTACGCCGCCCGCGGCGACGACCCCTGCCGTCCACCCCGCGGTCACCATGACCTATGCGCTCACGGTCCTCAGGCACGGCGGAACCTGGCGCGTCCGGTCGATCGGGCCGGCCGTCGTGCAGCCCTGGCCGTCGTCATGACCGCGCCGATCCAGGCGCCGAACCTCCGCAAGCCGCGCCCACCACACCCGGAGTCATGATGTCACCGCACATGCTCGCTACGGCAGCCCCGGTCGCGCTCAGCAGCACGGGGCTCGTGACATATCTGCAAACACTTTTCGGGCCGCTGTTCCTGGGAATCGTCGGGATAGTCGCGATCTTCTTTCTTTTTACCCGCGAGATCATACGGTTCGTGCAATTCTTTGTGCTCGCGGTTGCTATCGCGGTGATTTTCTATGTGCCGGGTATCGTGCGATCGCTGGCCATGGGAATCGCGCATGCTCTCGGCGTCCATTAGCGCCCACGGTCACTCGGGGCACGCTCAGCGCTTGTCGCAGGTGAAAGGAGAGCATCTGGTGGATCTGCCCACCTACACCAGCATCTGGCGAATAGAGAAGCGGCTGTACAAGCTGTATGACTTTCGGCTGCCCATGCCGCTGCCCATTGGCCAGGTCACCGTGTTCGTGGCCATCGCCGTTCCGTACGTGGTGCTCCTCACGATGCTCGGACTCCCGTTCAACCACACCCTGATCTGGCTCTACATACTGCCGCCCGGCCTGGTGACGTGGCTGGTCACCCGGCCGGTCCTGGAGAGCAAGCGGCTGCCAGAGCTGATCAAGTCGCAGCTTCGATACCTGGCCGAGCCGCGGGTCCTGTGCCGGATGGCGCCGCTGTCCGAGCGCGACGTCGTGGTCGTGACCGGCCGCGTCTGGAGGCCCAGGGCCGGCCGGCTTGCGGCCGCACTCGCCGCGGCGGCGCCCGAGGCCGATCGGCTGGCCGAGTCGCTGGCCGAGTCGCCGGCCGGTGCCCCGGCGGAAGAGGCCGGTGAGCTGCCTGCGGACGCACCGGCCGCGGCGCGGTCGCCGGCGTGGGCACGGGGACCGGCAGCGGATGTTCCGGCGCGGCCGGGCAGGCGCCGCCTCGGCCCGGGACGCGCGCGCGCGACGGGCGGGCCGGCGCCCGCGGTCCGCGCCCCGGCTGCCGCGTCGCGGGCCGCGGCCGTCTCGTCCCCGGCCGTCTCGTCCCCGGCCGTCTCGTCCCCGGCTGGACAGGTCGCGTCGGGGCCGGGCGCTTCCGCAGCCGAGCCGCCACCCTGGCCGGGAGCCGAGGAGGCCCCAGGGCCGGCCGGAACGGGCACACCGGCGCCGCCCGCGCCGGCGCCGCCCGTGGCGCCCGTGACGCCCAGGACACCTCCGCAGCGGCCGACGGTCACCGTCGTCACCGCCGGGCCAGGGACCGCGGCCCCGCCTTCGGTCGAACGCGCGCTCGCCGGGCCGTCGGCACGCCGCGGCGACGTGCGGGCGGCGCGGGTGACGGTCGTCCCGGGCGGAGACCGGCCCGGCCAGCCTGACCTGCTCCAGCGCGACCGAGCGCGGGCGCAGCTTCCGGTCGGCCGCCCGGCCCGGATCGTCCTGCTCGGCTGCACGGTGGGCGCAGGTCAGACCACGACGGCCCTGCTCGTCGCCGAGGTTCTGGCCAGCCTGCGGTCCGCTGAGGTGGCCGTGCTCGACCTCAACCCCGGGCCGGTGTCGCTGGCCATGCGGGCCGAGTTCCGTCCCGCGCTCGGCCAGGCCGCCATGCTCGTGCCGTCCAGGCTGGTCGTCGTCCCGCCGCACCGCGGCGCGGGCGAGCATGCGGCCGGCCGGCCAGACCCCCCGGCCGACGCCGCGGCCTTCGACGCCGCGGCCGACCGGTACGAAGTCGTCCTGGCCGACCCGGCCACCGCGGCGGTGCCGCGGCTGCTCGCCGTCGCGGACCAGCTTGTCCTCGTCGCCCCGGCCAGCGCGGCCGCGCCCAACGCGGTCGCGATGACCTTCGAGTGGCTGGAGGCGCACGGGCGCGGCGGCCTGGCCGCCGGCGCGGTCATGGCGCTGAACGGAGTCAGCCGCCGCAGTATGGCCGCCGTCGAGCAGGCCGAACGCGTCTGCGCCGGCCGGTGCCGCGCCATCGTCCGCGTTCCCTGGGACGATCAGCTTCAGAACCAGGCGGCGAAACGGACTCGTCCGGCCGCTCCCGGTTCGCAGGCACGCCCGCACTGGGCGGGACTGCTGACCACCGCCACGGCGGCCGCGTACACGGCCCTGGCGGGCGTGGTCGTGGCCGGCCTGGCCGATCGCCCGGATGGGGCCGGCCGGCCCCGCCAGCCAGCCTCCTTCGGGCAGGCACGGCGATGAGCGGGCGAGGCGCCAAGCGCAGCAGGCTCTCGGTCCGCTACTTCGACGACCGGATCCTGCTCACCGAGACCCACGCCTGGGCGTACTTCCGGGTGCCGACCATCTCGTACGAGTTCATGACCGGCCAGCAGCGCGAGGCGCTGGCGACGAACCTGACCGTCGCGATGGCCGGGATCCGGATGGCCGACGCCGAGGTGCACCTGCGAATCGCGCACCGGAGCTACCCGGCGGCGGAATGGGCGACCGGCCTGCACGAGACGTCGGACGGCGGCCCCGGCTGGATACCGTACCTGGACGAGATGTACCGGCAGGTGTGGGCGAAGGACTTCTGGACCAAGGAGGTCTACCTCGGCGTCAGGCTCGGTCAGCGCGGCGTGCGCGCCCAGCTCACTGGCGGCGTGTTCGCCCAGTTCGGCCGTGCCTACCGGGCGAGCGAGCAGCTACTCGGGCTCGAGGACGACGCGGTCCCCCACGGCGAGGTCGCCAGGTGGACCGAGCACGCCGACCGGGTCGGCCGAGCGCTCGCCGCCAGCACGCTGGCCGCCAGGCACGCCACCGCGGACGAGGTCGGATGGCTGTTCCGGCACGCGATCACCGGCTGCCTGGGCGACCCGCCGCCGTCGGCCGCGCGCAGGCGCCGGTGGGGAATCGGCGAGATCGAGCAGCTTGTGGAGGGCGAGATCCACAACGGGCGGACCGTTCTGCGCATGGTCCATCCGGACGGTGAGTCGTACTCGGCGTTCCTGTCGTACTCCAGGTTCCCCGACGTCATGTACTTCCCCGACGGCGAGCCGTGGCTGCACTACGCGGACTCGCTGCCGTTCCCGGTCGAGGCGAGCCTGCGGATGAAGCTGATCCCGCCGGCCAAGGCCAGCAAGGACGTCAGCCGCAGGCTCGCGCACGCCAGGGACATGGACGCCCACATCCGCGAGGCGGGCGCCGACATGCCGCTGGCGCTCGCCGAGCAGATCGAGGCGGCCAGGCTGCTCGAGCACGGGATCACCAAGGAGCGGCTGCCGTTCGTCTACGGCTGGCACCGGCTCGCCGTGACCGCGCCGAGCCGCGAGCTGTGCGTGCGCCGCGCCGAGGCCGTGACCGAGCACTACCGTGACATCGGCATCGACGTGGTGAACTCCACCGGCGACCAGCTCTCGCTGCTGAGCGAGTCGCTGCCGGGCGACAAGGTGCGGCTGGCCTCGTACCCGCAGCGCCAGCCGCTGTACACGATCGCGGGCGGGATGCCGACCGCGACCGTCGACCTCGGCGACCGCATCGCCGACGACGCCGGCTGGATCGGCCCGTATATCGGCGAGACCATCGGCCGGGCACGGTCGGTCGTCCACTTCGACCCGCTGGTCGCCGCGGCGCGCAACCGGCCGACCGCGGTCGCGATCACCGGCGAGCCGGGCGGCGGCAAGACCACGCTGGCCCTGCTGCTGATCATGCAGCTCGCGCTGCGCGGCGTCACGGTCGCCGTGATCGACCCCAAGGGCGACGCCGAGTCGCTGGTCAGGCTGCTCGCCCATCGCGGTCGCCGGGCCCGGGTGCTGCCGCTGGGCAGCGCCGCGGCCGGGCTGCTCGACCCGTTCTCGTTCGGCGACGACCTGGCCGAGCGGCGGACAATGGCCGCCGAGACGCTGCGGCTGCTGCTGCCCGGCATGAGCGAGCAGCGCGAGAGCGCGATGATCCAGGCCGTCGGCGCGGTCGCGGCGGGGGAGAAGCCCAGCCTCGGCCAGGTGGTCGAGCACCTGGAGGCGGCCGGCGACGCGGCGTCGAAGAACCTCGGCGCGGTGCTGCGGTCGATGTCGGAGATGCGGCTCGCGCGGCTGTGCTTCGCGCCGTCCGGCGGTGACCGGATCGACGCGGAGGGCTGGACGACCGTGTTCACGCTGGCCGGGCTCACGTTGCCGGAGTCCGGGCTCAAGCGCGACGACTACTCCTACGAGCAGCGGCTGTCCGTGGCGCTGCTCTACCTGGTCTCCCAGTTCGCCAGGCGCCTGCTCAACGGCATGGACCGGCGGATCGGAAAGGCGATCGTGCTCGACGAGGCCTGGGCCGTGACCTCCACGCCGCAGGGCGCCAAGCTGATCCCCGAGGTCTCCAGGATGGGCCGGTCGCGGAACACCGCGCTCGTCCTGGTCTCGCAGAACGCCGGCGACCTGCTGAACGAGCAGGTGACGAACTGCCTCTCGGCGGTGTTCGCGTTCCGCTCCACCGAGCGCGCCGAGGTCGCCAGCGTGATGTCGCTGCTCGGCGTCGAGTCCTCCGAGGAGCACCAGGCCGTGCTGCGCGGCCTCGGCAACGGCGAGTGCATCTTCCGCGACCTGGACGGCAGGGCGGGGCGGATCATGATCGACCTGATCTCCGACGAGCTGCGAGGCTGGCTGGACACGAACCCGACCAGGGCGCGGTCGGGGCAGGTTCCGGTGCCTGGGCAGATACCGGTGCCTGGGCAGGCTCCAGGCCGGGGACCGGGGGGAGAACACGGCGGGTCCGTGGGGGGACATCAGGCGGCCGCGAAGGGCCAGCACGCCGCGCGCGGCCGCCCGCCGAGTCCTGTTCAGGCGCCAGCACCCTAACTGGCGCGTCCGACACCCCCCTGGAGCCCCCCAAGATGCCCAGACTCCGCCACGTGCCACGCAAGACCGCCGTCGCCCTGGTCCTGCTCGCCGTGCTGTTCAGCCTGCTGCGCTTCGCCGCCCAGCCTGGCCACCAGGCCGGGCACGCCGGCCCGGCGAGGCCAGGCGGCGTGGTGGCCGCGCGGACGCTGTCGGCGACCAGGCCGGACGGCGGCCCGTGCTCGGTACCGGGAATCGGCGACATCGGCGGCTTGCTCGGCTTCTGCTCGCTCGGCCAGTCCGGGCTGATCGGCGGCATCAACAACCTCTGCCAGCCGGGCGTCCCGCAGCCGGAGTCGGCCACGTCCGGCACGGATGCCCTGATCAGGCCGCCGGCGTCGCCCGGCCGCCCGGTGGCTACCCCGTACAACCAGTACGGCATGTCGGGGCTGTTCTGGGCGCCCACCGACCTGCAGTGCTCGGACATGACCGCGCTGATCGGCAACGACGTCGCCGGGATGCTCTTCGACTTCGCCAAGGCGCTGGACCGCGTCACGATCACCGTGTACCAGTCGGCGGCGGGCGAGGGAATCGTCGGCTGGCTGCAGGGCGTGACCGACCACCTGATCAGCGGCCTCGGCAACGCCATCTACTTTCCCTACGTCGCGCTCGTGGTGATCCTGGGCGCGATCTGGCTGGCCTGGCAGGGGCTGATCCGCAAGCGCGGGACCAGGACGATCGAGGGCACGATCTGGATGGTGGTCGCCTGCGCCGCCGCGATCTGGCTGATCGGCCGGCCGGCCGACTTCACCGGCCTGGGCAAGGGAGTATCGGACGGGATCAGCACCACGCTGAACGCCGCGTTCGCGAACCTGCCCAGCCCCGGCCAGTCCACCTGCCTGCCGGTGCGCGGTCACGACCCCCAGATCAGCCCGTCCAGCTTCAGCTACACCTCGGGCCGGACGGTGGTCGACCAGAACGCCAACGAACTGTGGACGGTGCTGGTCTGCAAGCCGTGGCTGGACGGGGAGTTCGGCACGACCGCGTTCGCCGCCGCCGGAAAGCCGACTCCAGTCGCGACCTACTCGCGCCAGCTCCTCTGGGCGCAGGCGATCGCGGTCAACGAGCGGCCGACCGCCGCGCTGATCAGCGCCAAGCAGGCCGCCTACGCCGGGATCGCGCAGACGATCAAGACGAAGGAGCCGTCCGTCTACCCGCTGTTCCAGGGCAAGCAGTGGACGACCCGGCTGGAGGTCGGGTTCGCGGCCCTGCTCGCCGCGGTCGTCGCCGGGGTGCTGGTGCTGCTCATCTCGGTGACGCTGATCCTGCTCAAGCTGGGGTTCCTGCTGCTGCTCATCGTCGGCCCGTTCTTCCTGCTGATCGGGACCCATCCAGGATTCGGCCGGGTCGTCGCCGTCCGGTGGTTCGAGATGCTGGTCGGAGTCCTTCTCAAACAGGCCGCCGTCGCGCTGGCGCTGAGCGTCCTGCTCTACTGCTACGCGCTGATCATGGGAACCGCCGACTCAGTGCTGCCGTGGGCGCTGAAGATACTGATGATCA
>DASPZH010000549.1:0-3017 GCA_035636335.1 Streptosporangiaceae bacterium | reverse complement strand
CTGCTGTGGAGTGACGACATCCACCCGCAGCCGGTCGGCGGCAAGCTGTACGCCAAGGTCGTGCGCGCCGTCGTGCTGCGGGCGCTGCGCGAGCGCCCGAGGCTGCACCGGCCGGCGCCGCAGCGCCATCCGCTGCCCGGCTTCTTGCTCCACGCCAGCCACGCCACCTTGTACTAGGGTGTGTGACCGCCGCCTGGATCACCACCCCAGTACACCAAGACCTACAGGACACGCCCTGATGCCGGAGGAAAGCGCCGCGAAACGGCTGGGCTACGAGCAGGCCCGCGACCAGCTCGCCGAACTGGTCAAGCGGCTCGAGGCTGGCGGCCTGACCCTGGAGCAGTCACTCGAGCTGTGGGAGCGCGGCGAGCGGCTGGCCGCCATCTGCGAGGAATGGCTCGAAGGCGCCAGGGCGAGGCTCGCCGCCGCGATCGGCCCGCAGGCCAAGGACGGCGACCGCGGCGACGACGCGGCGCGGCCGTTCTGACCGGCCGGCGCGGCCGCGTGTGGGCCATCCACCCCCGCTGACACCGCCGGTTCCCGCTACTAGGATGCGATCGTGGCCGGCCACCTGCCGAGGTCGTCCGCGCTGGCCGCGACGACAGCTACCGCACGGGAGGCGCAGCGCATGACTGACGAGGCCCCTCCGATCACGCCAGGAACCGAGCCGAGCGCTCCCGATCGCAACCTGGCGCTCGAGCTGGCCAGGGTGACCGAGGCGGCGGCGCTCGCGGCCGGGCGCTGGGTCGGCCGGGGCGACAAGAACGGCGCGGACGGTGCCGCCGTGTCGGCCATGCGGCAGCTGATCAGCACCGTGTCGATGAACGGCGTGGTGGTCATCGGCGAAGGCGAGAAGGACCGCGCTCCCATGCTGTTCAACGGGGAGAGCGTCGGCGACGGCACCGGCCCGGACTGTGACGTGGCGGTCGACCCGATCGACGGCACCAGGCTGACCGCCAACGGCATGTCCAACGCGATCGCGGTTATCGCCGTCAGCAGGCGCGGGTCGATGTACGACCCGGCCGCCGTCTTCTACATGTCCAAGCTGGTCGCGGGCCCCGAGGCGGCCGACGTGGTCGACATCGACGCCCCGCCATCCGCCAACATCGCGGCCGTGGCCAGGGCCAAGCATCGCACCCCGCACGATGTGACGGTGGTCATCCTGGACCGGGACCGGCACGGCGAGCTCATTTCGCAGGTGCGCGATGCCGGAGCGCGGATCAAGCTGATCACCGACGGCGACGTGGCGGGTGCGATCATGGCGGCCCGCGAGGGCACCGGGGTGGACCTGCTGCTCGGGATCGGCGGCACGCCGGAGGGCATCATCGCGGCGTGCGCGATCAAGTGCCTCGGCGGCGTGATACTCGGCAAGCTGGCGCCGCGCGACGAGGAGGAGCGCGACCGGGCGGTCGACGCCGGTCACGACCTCGATCGCGTGCTCACCACCGACGACCTGGTCTCCTCGGAGGACGCGTTCTTCGCCGCGACCGGGATCACCGACGGGGAACTGCTCCAGGGCGTGCGCTACAAGTCGGGCGGCGCCTCGACGCATTCACTGGTCATGCGGGCGCGGTCGGGCACCATCCGCAACATCTACAGTGAGCACGCGCTCTGGAAGGTCTCCAGGTACTCGGTCGTCCAGTACTGACCGGCCGCGTCGCGCCGGTCAGGTCCGGCGCAAGCCGGACCGCCAGCGTGACCGGCGGGCGGTAATCGCCTTCACCGCGCCGCCGAGCGTCAGCGTGCGGACGTCCATGACCACGTTGGCCTCTGCCGCCGCCGCGACCATGGTCCGGCCGCGCACACCGCGCACGCTGCGCACACCGAGGAAGGACCGTCCCGCCATCTCGACGGCCACGCCGCCGGGCACGATCAGCCTGATCTGGCCGGCTATCGCCGTGGCGTAGACGGTCACCCGCTGGCTCTGGAACACCGCCTCGCGCAGGTCAAGGACGACGTTACCGAAGAAGGCGGTGACCGGGAGCACCTCGGGCACGACCCAGCGGCCCTCGCGCCGCTCCCGGGCGAAGGCGGCCGTCACCGACCGTCTCGGGTAGAGCTTGATCGGCTGTCCTGACGGCAGCGCGAGATCGGCGGTCAGCCTGGTCAGGTCGCCGAGTGTCCTGGCCGCCAGCGCTCGCTCCGACCGCTCGGCATGCTCGGACATGGTGATCCGGCCGTCCGCGGCGGCCTCGCTGAGCAACGTGATGACCAGATCGCGGTCCGCGTCTGACGCACGCAGGTCGTGGGGTCCAGGCCGCGAACTCACATCCTGACGATACCGGACCGCAATCCCCCAGGCAGGAGCCATCGAGCCGATGCCTGCCGGCAACGGCCTACCGCCCAGCGATGTTCAAGTCGCCGCCAAGCGCGACCCGCAACGCGTTCTCCGCCGCGTCCACAGCGGCCCGCGCGGTGATCGCGTGCGTGTGCGCCCGGTCGAGCTCGTCGAGGGCGATGCAGTCGAACGCGACGCGGACGTCGTGTGCCGCCTGCTGGAGCTGGCGCGCGGCCTCGTTCAGGTCGACGCCGTGCCTGTCGTTCTCACGCGTCTCTGCCATCGCCATTCCTTCACGGTCGGGGGTCACGATACAGCCTCGATGCCGGCCATCTACCCCGCCCCGAACTATGCACTCCGGCGGGTTCTGGCGGCACTGCCGATAGGAGCTGTCCCCCGCGCCGGCACGTGCGTGCCGTCCACGATCATGGCATCGGAGAACCGCCCGACTCTGATGGCATAACCAGAATGGGGTCCAAGCTCGACAAGACCGAAGACGGCAAGCGGCTAGCCGAAGACTTTGCGGCTCTGTATGGCACAGATCTTCGTCCTAGCAGTGAACGGCGGCGATTTCGGCCTCATTGGCTCGAGCGCGGCCTCAGCCGACCAAACCGACTTACCGACGCCCCCGGCCCGGCCTGGCCAACCAGGTACCTAGGCGCGCGGCGCGGTCAGCCGGCACCCGCCGCACGGCCTACGATGAGGTAATCCCTGGTCCCGCACGAGGATGTGCCGCCTG
>DASPZH010000548.1:0-2814 GCA_035636335.1 Streptosporangiaceae bacterium | reverse complement strand
CCCGTGACTGTGCGTCGCCGTCGCTACCGCGACGGCGACCTCGCCGGGGCCTGGCTCGCCCACGCCGCCACCGACGACCCGGCCGTGAACGCGGCGGTCGCCGCCGAGGCGGAACGAGCCAGGATCTGGTGCGTCAGGGCCGACGACGGTTCCGCGTCGGCCGCGCGGATGCCGGCCGTGACCCGGCACGGGGATGTCACGGTGGCGGTCACCGCGAACGGCGACCCGGGCCGGTCGCAGCGGCTGCGGTCCGCGATCGCCCTGGCGCTGGCCCACGGCTCGCTGCCGGTCCGGCCGGGCCACAGCGGGCGACCGGGCCACAGCGGGCCACCGGGCCACAGCGGGCCACCGGGCACGGTCGCACTGGTTGGCGGCGGCCCGGGGGACCCGGGCCTGATCACGGTGCGCGGGCGGCGGCTGCTGGCCGAGGCCGACGTGGTGGTCGCCGACCGGCTCGGGCCGAGCGGCCTGCTTGACGAACTCGGGCCGGACGTGGAGATCGTCCTGGCCGGCAAGTCGCCAGGCGCCCACACCATGACGCAGGACCAGATCAACGCCCTGATCGTCGACCGCGCTCGGGCCGGTCACCGGGTCGTACGGCTCAAGGGCGGCGACCCGTTCGTGTTCGGCCGCGGCGGCGAGGAGGCGCTGGCCTGCGTCCGCGCGGGTGTGCCGTTCACCGTCGTACCGGGTGTGACCAGCGCCGTCGCGGTGCCGGCCTACGCCGGCATCCCGGTCACGCACCGGGGCATCACCCAGGACTTCGCGGTCGTCTCCGCGCATCTCGACCCGTCGCAGCCAGGGACGAGCGTCGACTGGGAGTCGCTCGCCACCGGGCCCGGGACGCTCGTGCTCCTGATGGCCGTCGCCCACCTGGACGCGATCAGCAGCGAACTCATCAAGCGCGGCCGGGACGGAGCCACGCCGGTCGCGGTGATCAGGGATGGAACGATGGAGACACAGCAGGTGCTGACGTCCACGCTGGAGCGCGTGGCCGCCGACGCGGCCGACGCGAACATCAGGCCGCCCGCGGTCGTGGTCGTCGGTGATGTCGTCCGCCTGCGCGAGCGACTGGCCGGGCGAGCGGGAGACTCACGGTGAGCGGCCCGACGCTGCTGGCGGTCGCGCACGGCAGCAGCCACCCGGCCGCAACGGCGACCATCACCGCGCTGGCCCGCCAGGTCGGGCGGCTCGCTCCGGTGCTGGACATCCAGGTAGCCTTCGTGCAGCACGCCGAGCCGACTGTGGCCGACGCGCTCGACGCCGCCGGCACCGATGTCGTCGTCGTCCCGCTGCTGCTCTCGACCGGATATCACCTGACCACCGACATCCGCGGCGCGGTCACCGTCAACGACACCGCCAACGACACGGCGAGCACCCCCGGCGTAACCGGGCCGCGCCCGGCCGTCCTCAGCGTGGCCGGGCCGCGCGCGGGTGCATCACCCCGGGCCTGGCCGCGCGTGGCCGGACCGCTCGGTCCCGACCAGTTGCTGGTCACCGCGCTCACCAGCCGGCTCGCGGAGGCCGGGGCGCCGCCCGGCACCCCCGTCGTGCTGGCCGCCGCCGGCTCGTCGGACCCGCTCGCAGCGGCCCAGGTAGCGGCCCAGGCGGCGTTGCTCGCGGACGACCTCGGCGTTCCTGTCGTCCCCGCGTTCGCCGCCGCGGGGCGGCCGACCGTGCCCGAGGCGGTCGCCGGACTGCGCGCCAGCACCGAAGGCCCGGTCGCCGTGGCCACCTACCTGCTGGCGCCCGGCCAGTTCCACGACCGCCTGGCCGAGAGCGGGGCGGAGTGGGTGACCGAGCCGCTGGGCGATCACCCGGCCGTCGCGGCTCTGATCATCGACCGATACCGGACCCACAGGGCCCCGGCTCGCGCCGCCTAGCCGAATTCGAAGACGGTCAGCCATTCGGCCCGGCGCGGCCGGTACTCGTACCTGGCAAGCTCGCGGATCACTGCGGCCATGTGCCCGGCGCCCCAAACGACGGCCACGACGATGGGCTCGTCGGCCCGTGCGCTCAGGATCGAGACCAGTGTCCTGACGAGCATCCGGTCCCGATCGTCGCCGATCAGATTTGTCAGCGCGGGAAACGCCTGCCGGATCTGGTGTTCCTCGGGTGTCGGCAGGTCATCCGTGGCCAGGAAGCGGCTCATTACCCGGCGGCTCCCGAACAGCCTGAACGCCGTCGCGAACACCGGCACCAGCGCGAGCACCGCGAGCCGGTGCACTAGGGGCACGGTCCGCCATCCGCGCCTGGCCTGTTCGGCGGTGAGGTCCGGCCTGACGACGTGTGCGCCCGCCCTAGCCAGCGCGCTGAGGTCGATGTCCTGAACGACAAGGCCGAGTCTGTTGCTCCTGGCGGGCATCCGGTATGCCAGGGTCAGCGCACGCGTCACCGCCGAGTCACCGCTGACGCCCTCTGCGACTATCACCTGACAGTCAGCCAGGCGGCTGGTCACGTCGCGGTAGAAGTCGGGCGTGCCGAGGTGGACCATCGGGACAAGCATGAAACGTAGCGGCGTGTTCAGCCGCTGCACCGTGATCACGGCCGACCGGACGCCGGTCATGCTGACCTCGGTGAGCTGCATCGCGCTCGCCCCCTAGCCCGGATCACGCTGAGCGTCGATGTCGTGTGGCTTGACAGCGAAAACGCCGCGCACGGTGTCTCGCTTGATCCGCCGCTTCATCCCGGCGAAGAGTTCAGCGGCCTCGCGCCGGTACTCAGCAAGTGGCGACCGGCCGCCTAGCGCACGCAAGCCGATTCCCTCAGACAGCGCCGCCATCTCTTGCAGGTGCTCCCCCCAGTGATGGTCGA
>DASPZH010000547.1:0-1553 GCA_035636335.1 Streptosporangiaceae bacterium | reverse complement strand
AAGCCGATCGTATCGGCCTATGGGTACTACATCTACGGTTCGCCAACCCGTCCCGACCAGGACCGAGGTCGCCATGCTGAACCCGGGCAATCCCAAGCACGCCGCCGCCGATGCCAGGCTCAGGGAGGAGACGGTCATCTGAACACCCGCCCTCGCGTCACGCCCTGACCGCGCCGGTGACCAGCCAGCGGGAGCCGCGGGCACGCAGGGTCAGCGTGACGAACCGGGCGGCCAGCCAGGCGGAGATCGCGAGCCACAGCCCGAGCAGGCCGGCCCCGGAAGCGACGACGATCACCGCCGCCGCCCCGAACACGGCCGCCGCCGCGAGCCCGGCCACGGCCAGGTAGTTCTGGTCGCCGGCGCCGATCAGCACCCCGTCGAGCACGAAGACCACTCCGGCCACCGGCTGTCCGGCCGCGACCACGAGGAGGACGACGAGCAGCAGGTGGCGCACCGGCGGCGCGGCGGCGAACAACGCGGGCAGCCAGGGTCGCGCGGCCAGCGTCATCGCGCCGAACACCGCGCCGCAGCCGACGCCCCAGCGGATCATCCTGGTGGTCGCGGTCCTGGCCCCTTCGGTGTCGCCGGCGCCGAGGTACTTGCCGGTGATCGCCTGCCCGGCGATCGCGATCGCGTCGAGCGCGAACGCCAGCAGCGTCCAGAGCCGGAACGCGACCTGATGCGCGGCGATCGCCGCGTCGCCGTCGTGCGCGGCGATCGCGGTCGCCGCGATCAGGACCGCCTGGAGCGCCAGCGTCCTGATCACCAGCGCCGCCCCGGTCCTGGCCGCCGCCTTCAGCCCGGGCAGGTCGACGCCGATCCTGACCCCGGCCCGCCTGGCGGCGACCGCGACCATCGCCAGGTAGGCGGCGGCGGCCCCGTTCTGCGCGATCACCGTTCCCCAGGCCGACCCGGCGATCCCCCAGTGCAGGCCGAGCACGAACGTGGCGTTCAGCACGACGTTCACGACGTTGGCGACGAGCGCGACGGCGAGCGGGGTCCTGGTGTTCTGCAAGCCGCGCAGGATCCCGGTGCCGGCCAGCACGACGAGCATGGCCGGCCCGCCGAGCAGGCTGATCCGCAGGTAAGTCACCCCGCCGGCGGTCACCGCTGCCGACGCGCCGAACGCTCCGATGATCGGCCCGGCCAGCGGCAGCCCGATCGCCAGCACGGCGATGCCGATCGCGCCGGCCAGCCAGATGCCGTCGATGCCCTGCCGGATCGCGGCCTGCCGGTTGCCCGCGCCGAGCTGGCGGGCGACCGCGGCGGTCGTGCCGTAGGCGAGGAAGATCGAGACGTTGACGAGCGCGGTGAGCGCCTGGGCGGCGACTCCCAGGCTGCCGAGCGGCGCGGTGCCGAGCCTGCCGACGATGGCCGAGTCCGCGAGCAGGAACAGCGGCTCGGCGATCAGCGCCCCGAACGCCGGCACCGCCAGCCGCAGGATCTCGGCGTCGGGGCGGTCGATCCGGGTCGAAACCTCCGGCATGCTCGGCACCCTTCAGCCCACGGCAGTAACTGACTATTAGTACCTAGACAGTCACACCTTAGGAGTC
>DASPZH010000546.1:0-3827 GCA_035636335.1 Streptosporangiaceae bacterium | reverse complement strand
GGATCCGCAGCCGCTGCTGCCCGGCCTCAAGCTGGACGAGCTGCTTGACGAGCTTCAGGTCAGGCTCCAGGCCGTCCTGTCGACCAGGGACCGGGTGCACTCGTTGCTCGAGGCCGTCGTGGCCGTGGGTTCCAGCCTGGAGCTCGAGGTCCTGCTGCGCAGCATCGTGGAGACCGCGGTGTCGCTCGTCGACGCCAGGTACGGCGCGATGGGCGTGATCGGCGAGGGCGACCGGCTCATGGAGTTCATCCCCGTCGGGCTGTCCGGCGACGAGATCGCGTCGATCCACCACTGGCCGGAGGGCAAGGGCCTGCTCGGGCTGCTGGTCACCGAACCGAGGCCGCTGCGCCTGGCCGATATCAAGGAGCACGAGGCCTCATTCGGGTTCCCGCATGGCCACCCGCCGATGAGGTCGTTCCTCGGCGTGCCGATCCGCATCCGCGGCGAGGTCTACGGGAACCTGTACCTGACCGAGAAGCATGGCGGCGGCCAGTTCGACACCGAGGACGAGGCGGTCGCCGTCGCGCTCGCGGCGGCGGCCGGCGTCGCGATCGAGAACGCCAGGCTCTACGAGGAAGCCCGCAGGCAGCAGCGGTGGCTGAGCGCGAGCGCCGAGGTCACCAGGCACCTGCTATCCGGCGCCGAGCCTGGCGACGCGCTGTCGATGATCACCGAGAAGGCGCTCGAGATGACCGGCGCCGACATCGTGATGGTCTCGCTGCCGATGGCCGACGGTCGTCACGTGCGCGTCGAGCACGCCGCCGGCGCGGGCGCGGAGCAGGCACTCGGCCTCGTGGTCCCGATCGAGGATTCCGTCACCGAGCAGGTGATCGCCCGGGGCGAGCGGGTGTCGATCCCCGACTACCGCGCCGAGGAGCGGGTGAGCGACGTCGCGAAGGCCCGGCTGCCGATCGGGCCACTTGAGGTCGTGCCGCTCGGCGCTCCCGGCAAGGTCCGCGGCGTTCTCTCGGCCGGGCGGCGGCAGGGCGCGATGCCGCTGTCGGCGGCCGCCGCCGACATGCTCGCCACCTTCGCCGCGCAGGCGGCCATCGGGCTCGAGCTGGCCGAGCATCGCAGGCAGGCCGAGCAGATGGCGGTGTTCGAGGATCGCGACCGGATCGCCAAGGACCTGCACGACCTGGTGATCCAGCGGCTGTACGCGACCGGCATGTCGCTGCAGGGCGTCACGTCGATGATCAGGGCTCCCGAGGTAGCCGACCGGGTGAGCCGGTCCGTCGACGCGCTCGACGACACGATCAAGGAGATCAGGTCGACGATCTTCGCGCTCCAGACGCACCCGGAGGCGAGGCCCGCCGCCATCCGCGCCCGGATCCTGTTCGTGGCGCAGGAGATGGCCCCGGCGCTGGGTTTCGCGCCCTCGCTGCAGGTCGACGGCGCGTTCGACACCGTGGTGCCCGAAGAGATCACCCGGCACATGCTGACCGCGCTGCGCGAGTCGCTGTCCAACGCGGCCAGGCACGCGGGAGCGAGCCAGGTCGACGTGACGATCACCGTGAACGACGAGGTGGTGCTCACGGTCAGGGACGACGGCGTCGGAATCGCGCCGGGCGGCAGGCGCAGCGGGCTGCGCAACCTGGAGCAGCGGGCGGCCGACCTCGGCGGGTCCCTGGTCGCCAAGCCCGGCGACGGGGGCGGCACGGAGATCGTCTGGCGGGTCCCGCTCACCCGGCCGGTCACGCCCTAGCCAGCGCGGTGGCTCAGCCAGCCGCGGGCCTCAGCCAGCCGCGGGCCCCAGCCAGCCTCTGGCCTCAGCCAGCCGCGGGCCTCAACCAGCCGCGGGCCGTCGGCAGCCGCGGGTCGCCGGCAGTCGCGGGTCGCCGCCAGCCCCGCCGCGCGGCTACTTGATCTGGTGGCCCTCCTCGTCGAAGAGCCGCGCGGCGTACGCCGCGGCCTGGGTCCGCCGCTCCATGCCGAGCTTGGCGAAGAGCGCCGAGACATAGTTCTTCACCGTCTTCTCGGCCAGGAACAGCCGCTCGCCGATCTGCCGGTTCGTCAGGCCCTCGCCGATGAGCTCCAGGATCTTGCGCTCCTGGCCGGTCAATGCGGCCAGCGGGTCCGAGCGCCTGGACTGGTCGCGCATCCGCGCCATCACCCGGCTGGCGGCCTCGGGATCGAGCAGGGACCGGCCCGAGGCGACGGTCCTGACCGCTCCGACCAGGTCGGTTCCCCTGATCTGCTTGAGCACGTAACCTGCCGCTCCGGCCATGATCGCGTCGAACAGCGCCTCGTCGTCGCCGAACGAGGTGAGCATCAGGCACGCCACTTCGGGCATCCGCGACCGGATCTCCCGGCACACGCTGACGCCATCGCCGTCCGGCAGCCTCACGTCGAGCACGGCGACGTCCGGCCGCAGGGCCGGGATTCTCGCCAGCGCCGACGAAGCGGTGCCCGCCTCGCCGATTACGGTTATGTCGGACTCAGCTTCGAGCAGGTCCTTGACGCCCCGCCGGACGATCTCGTGATCGTCGAGCAGGAACACCTGAATCTGCGTGGTCTCCCGAGCATTCTCGTCCATATAGCTACTGCGCCTTCCGGCCGGCTACCGCCCGCCTTGGTCCTACCACCTGACTCTGGCTCGCCCCAGGCTGGCTCGCCCCAGGCTGGCTCGCCACCGCGCCGGGCGGTCAGCCACACACTAGAGCAGCACCTCGTCCACCCTGCGCCGCACGCTGACCGACGCCTGGTCGGCGGTGCCGATCCTGACCACCATCTGCGGGTATGCACCGTCGCACAGCACCGTCTTGATGAAGGCACGAAGGTCGGTCACCTCGAGCGGCTGGCTGTGCAGCGCCGCGCTCGCCCCGCAGCTACTAGCCAGCAGCAGCACCCGCTGCAGCGCCTGGCCCGCGTTGACCCAGTCCTCTGGCCGGTCGGCCGCCGTCGTGAGCACCGCTACCACCCCCGCGGACCTGGGCACCGCGCCGGTCCCCGACGGCGGCAGCCCCCAGCCGTGGCCGTGCGCGAAGTCGCGGCCGGGGAACGACGGCTCGGTCCGTTCCGGCCGAGCCGGGTAGGCGGTCGGCGGAACCCCGTCGCGCCGCGGGCTTCCGGGCGGCGGCGCCCACCTGGACTGCTCGCGCACCCGGGCGGCGTCGAGCCTGAGCGCGTAGTCGGCGGCCTCCACGACCGCCGCCAGCGCGCCGCGCTGACCTTCCTCCGCCATGATCCGCAGCGTCGCATGCTCCCTGGACGCCTCGTCACGCAGCGCCGACATCAACCCGGCGGGCAGCGGCTCGGCGTCGAAGCCGCCGCGATGGGTGCGCCGCCGCGGGATCTCGCCGAACAACTCGCGCTCGTACTCGACCGGCGCGGCCTGCTCGTCGCCGTACCGGATCCTGGCCACCAGGTTCGGCAGGTCAGGATCGGGCAGGACGCTCACGGCCGGCACGAAGCCCAGGTAGCGCATGGCGACCCGGGCGGTGAACAGCGCGGCGCCACAGCTGATCATCATCTCCCTGCCGTCGGGGTCGGCGACGCGCAGCCGGCGCTCCACGTCGGCGTGCACGCCGATGACCCCGTCACCCTTGCTGAACCACCAGGGCTGGGTGTTGTTCACCGATGGCGCATGCACCGCCGCCTCCACGACGAAGCGGGAGATCTCCTCCGGGGAGCTCGCCTCCTTGGGTAGCTCTCCCGACGGCACCCAGAACACGTTCATGGCCCACTCCTGTCTAGGGGTGCATCTCCCCTGGTCGGCACGCCGTTCGCCCTGGCCTGACATGCAGGTCGCCCGCGGGCCAGCCGCCCGCGGGCCAGCCGCCCGCAGGTCAAGTAGACCGTCGGCGGGCGATGACGATCCAGGTACG
>DASPZH010000545.1:0-4976 GCA_035636335.1 Streptosporangiaceae bacterium | reverse complement strand
CGCGGAACAGGCGTGGCCGGACTTCGTCGGCTGGCGGGTCAACTACGAGCAGGCGGCCTACGCGATCGCCTACGCGATCGAGGCGGTACCCGCCCTGTGGTCGGGGCCGAGGCGGCGACCGTACCCGCCGATCCCGCCGATCCGCCCCGCGGCCGGCCGGATGCCGAGGGACAAGAAGAAGAAGCTGGCCGGGTAGAGACCCCGGCAGCGCAGGCCGCGCCGGTCAGCCTGACGGGGCCCGGCGGATCGTGGCCCGGCGGATCGGGGCCCGGCGGATCGTGGCCGCCCGCGAGCGACTGGCCGACCCTCGGCAGTCCTCGTGCGAGCCGTTACGCATCCCCGTCGTCCAGCGCGAAGCTGAGGTAGCGCTCCGCCGAGCGCCGCACCGCCGCCGCGCCGTCGGCATGCACCACCCGCTGCCACCAAGCCCCGTAGACCGCCTCGAACGGGTAAGGCTCGAGCAGCGCGAGCGCGCGGCGGATCGTGCGCGGCCGCTCGGGGATCAGGTTCGGGTAGCTGTACATGAAGCTGACCCAGCGCCGGTCGGGCACGACCTGCAGGATGTCACCGGACAGCAGCGCGCCGCCGCCGTTCTCGCCGTCGGCCCAGTGCAGCACCTGGCCGCCGTCGAAGTGCACGCCCGCGTTCACCAGGGTGAGCCCGTCGCCGATGAAGTGCGCGTCGCCCTCCCAGAACACGACGGCGGGGTCGGGCCGGACGATCCACGGCCGGTCGGCGGCGTGAATGTAGACCGGCGCGCCGAACGCGTGCGCCCAGTCGATCATGGTCCCGTAGTAGTGCGGGTGGCTGATCGCGATCGCTCTGATACCGCCGAGCGCGTTCACGGCGGCGATCAGATCGTCGTCGAGGTAGGTGATCATGTCCCAGAGCACGTTGCCGGCCGGAGTGCGGACGAGCAGTGCCCGCTGGCCGATCGCGGTGGCCGGGCTCGCGCCGATGCCGGTGATCCCCGGCCCTTCCTCCTCGACCCGGCCCCGGTGGCCGGCCTGCTTCAGCTCGGCGAGCGTCGTCCACCGCTGCCCGTCCCAGCCCACGTACTGGCGCTCGTCGTGGCAGATCGGGCAGTCCTGGCGGGGCGCCGGGTACTGGACGCCGCAGGTCAGGCAGATCGGCAGATCGGCTCGCATGCACCCGGTATACCCCAGCGGCCAGCGCGCCGCGGGACCGGGCACGCCGACCGCGCATTTCGCATTGATAACGTAACGATTTTTTCCCCTATATACAGCAACGGATTATCTCGTCGGAACGTCAGAACATTCGTGACCCGTGATCCCCGCCGGGTCGGCTGGCCTCCCAACCCTCCAAGGAGAGCGGATGAACCATTCGCGATGGACCCTTCGGTATGCCGCGGTGGCGGCGGCCGGAATGGCCGCGGTCGCCATGCTGCCTGGCGGCTCCGCCGCTGCGCAGAGCACCGCCACCGGACCCACGGTCAAGCTCATCACCGCCCAGCGGCAGATCAACGTTCCGCGGTTCGGCAAGTTCGTGTTCATGGACCCCGGCGTGTACGTGGTCGCCGTCGGCTCGGCGCTACGCTTCGACGTGCGGCGCACGAGCTATGCGAAGGCCATCACGGCCACGGAGATCATTAAGGGAGCCGGCGGCCAGATCACCAAGCGGCCGGTGCCTCGCCGGGAGTTCGAAGGCTGGCGCGGGTTGCGCCGGTTCCTCCGCCTCACGATCAGGAACTCGGCCGGCAAGATCGTCGGCTCGCGCCTCACCACGTTCTGCCCCGGCGGCTTCAACCAGCAGCGGTCGGGCCCGAACAGCCCGCCCAGGTCGCCGTTCCCGTTCGGCTGCGCGTCCAACCCGTTCGAGCTCGGCACGGTCTGGGGCCTGCAGCGCGGCTGGGGCGCCGACGCCGCCGGCTTCGGCAGACTTCGGCTCAGGCTCGGCACGTACACGCTGACCGTGCACGTGACCACGTTCTGGCAGCGCTTCCTGCACGTCACGTCTAAGGCCGCGACGGCAACGGTCAAGATCCACGTGGTCAAGCCCACGCAGTGCGGGTTCCCGTGCGCCGTTCGACCCAGTCACCGCGCCACGCACAGCGGCCCGCTGCCCAGCCAGCCGGCCAACGTGCCGGTGATCAGCAACCCGCCTGTATCGTCCCTGCCCGACCTGTCGCCGCTGCCGTCCTGGGGTATCAACCTCTTTGGGCGCAGGAACTCGACAACGCAGCGGCTGGCGTTCGGCGCGACGGTCTGGATCGGCGGTCATGCCCGGCTCGACGTCGAAGGGTTCAGGTCGCACGGCGCTCCGGTCATGAAGGCCTACCAGTACTTCTACAAGAACGGCCGGGTCGTCGGCCGGACCAGGGCCGGGACGATGGGCTTTGACGGCAAGCCAGGCCACAACCACTGGCACTTCGAGCAGTTCGCGCAGTACCGGCTGCTCAGCGCCAACAAGACGCTGGTCCTGCGCAGCAGGAAGGTCGGCTTCTGCATCGCCCCGACCGATGGGATCGACCTGCTGCTCAAGCACGCCCTGTGGCAGCCCAAGTTCACCGGCTTCGGCGGCGACTGCGGCTCCACGAGCGCGCTGTGGGTGAGGGAGGAACTGCCGCTCGGCTGGGGTGACACCTACTTCCAGTTCGTCGCCGGACAGTCGTTCAACATCACCAATCTGCCCAACGGGACCTACTACGTCGAGATCATCGCCAACCCGCGCAAGGTGCTGCACGAGTCGGACTACCGCAACAATGTCTCGCTGCGGAAGGTCATTCTCGGCGGGACGCTCGGTCACCGCACCGTCAAGGTGCCGGCCGTCCACGGCATCGATCCGGAGCACGGCGGCTAACGAGTTCGCCGAGCGCCCGCCGAGCGCCTGCCGCCTGCCGACCGCCGCCCGCCGAGCGCCCGCCGCCCGCCGCCCGCCGAGCGCCGATGGATCCGGGGATTGAGCCGACTGACCCGGATGGATCCCCGGATCCATCCGGGTCGTGGCGGGCGGCGGCGCTGTCGTGGCGGGCGGCGGCGCTAACGGGAGGCAGCGGAGCGGCCGTCGGCCGACCGCAGGTCGACGGCCCGCTCGCTGGCCGGACCTCGACCCCGGCCGACGATCTCGGCGCGTTCGGCCTTCGTGCGGAATGTGACGCAGGTGCGGTCGGCGCGGAACAGGTCGTTCGAGAACTCGAACGCCACCCCGTCGGCGGTCCGGGAGGTCCTGGTGATCGCCAGCAGCGGAGCCCGGTCGGCGATGCCGAGCAGCGCCGCCTCGTCCGGGCTGGCCTCGACGACCTCCAGGTGCTCGACCACGTCCTGCGGCTTCATGCCGTACCGCCGATCGAGCAGGTCGTAGATCGAACCGCCGAGCGGCTGCTCGAGCAGGCCGGGGACCAGGTCGGCCGGCAGCCTGGCGCGCTCGAGGGAGATCGGCACGGCGTCGGCCAGCCTGATCCTGACGATGTCGACGACCAGGGTGCCGGCAGGGACCTCGAGGTGGGCCGCGGTGACGTCGTCCGTCCCGGTCATCGTGGCCGACAGCACCTGGGTGCCGGCCACGAAGCCCTGCCGCCGCAGGTACTCGGGCAGGCCGACGATCACCGACAGGTCCCTGTCCACCTTGGAGTGCGCGACGAAGGTTCCGCCGGCCCGGCCGGGCACCCGGCGCACCACGCCGGCCTGGGCCAGAACGGCCAGCACCTGGCGCAGCGTCGACCTGCTCACCGACAGCTCGGCGGCGAGCTCGCGCTCGGTGCCGAGCCGGTCCCCCGGGCGCAGCGCGCCCGAGGAGATCTTGTCGAGCAGCTTCTGCCGTGCCTCGTCGACCAGGCGCAAGTCGGGCCGCTCGAAGTGGTCAGCGGCGCCGGGCCCGGACGGCTCGCCCGGAGTCTGGCTCACCCCATCGCCTGCAGCGACTCGGGCACGGTCTGGCCGCCGTCGACGACCAGGGTCTGGGCGGTGATGTAGCCGGCTTCGTCCGAGGCGAAGAACAGGGCCGCGTTCGCGATGTCGGCGACACTCCCCAGCCGGCCGAGCGGTATCGACGCCTCCATGGACGTCAGGTAGTCCGCGCCGAGGTCGCCGAGCCCCTCGGTGATGATGTTGCCCGGCATGACCGCGTTGATCGTGATGCCCGCCTTCGCGAACTCCAGCGCGGCCGACCGCATGAAGCCAAGCTGGCCGGCCTTGCTCGCGCCGTAGTGCGACCACCCGGCGTAACCGGTGATCGGCCCGGTGATCGACGACGTGAGGATGATCCGGCCGTGCCCGGACTCCGTCAGCGCGGGAAGCGCGGCCTGCACGGTGAAGAACGTGCCCTTCAGGTTCGTCGCCAGCACGTCGTCGAGCTCGGCCGGCGTCATGTCGGCCAGCGGCGACGCGGGGAAGATGCCGGCGTTGCAGCACACCACGTCGAGCCCGCCGTGCTTGCCGACGGTGGCCTCGACGACGGCGGCGCAGCTCGCCTGGTCGCTGACGTCGCCGCGGAGGTAGCTGACCTTGCCGCCGGCCGGGATCATGCTGGCCGCCGCGGCGGTGAGCTGCTCGGCCGCCTGCTCGCCGCTGGCCTCGTCCCGGCCGGTGATCACGACCTGGGCGCCCGCGTTCGCGAATCCCGCGGCGATTCCCTTGCCGATCCCCTTGGTGCCGCCGGTCACCAGCACGGACCGGCCGCTGATCGATTCGAACATCTCGGACTCCTGAAGCTCGGGGTTCTCGTGGGGTTTTCAGTAGGTTTCGGTGGATTTCAGTGAGGGGGTTCCGTTGAGGGGCTTGAGTGGGGGTTTCCGCTGGGAACGGCCGGTCACCCGGCACCGGACAGGTAACGCTCGGCGATCTCGCAGCAGCCGGTGGTGAACTCGGCGCCGAGCTCGAGCGCCGCGTCGGCGAACCGGTGCGAGCCTACCCAGGCGACGAGCTGGAGCCGGCGCAGCAGCACGAACGTGGGTATCTCCGCGACGTCCGGCTCGGCCAGCGGCATGACCCGCCGGTAACCGCGCACCCAGGCATCGC
>DASPZH010000544.1:0-3743 GCA_035636335.1 Streptosporangiaceae bacterium | reverse complement strand
CGCCACGGCGGCCCAGGCGATCGGCATCCGCAGTATCGCGTCGAACGAGAACCAGAAGTGGGTCGGCAGGTACGGGTGGATCGCCGCCACCTGCGAGACCGCGTCGAGAATCTGGCTGACGATCACGATCACCAGGGTCGTGGCCATCACGGCGATCGCGTGCTGCGTGAACGTCGACAGCGCCAGGCCGAGCGCGCCGAGCGCCGCGAGCCCGGCGACCACGTAGCAGACGATCAGCGCCAGCCGCGCCAGTCCGTCGGCGAGCGGCACCGTGTCCCCGGACAGCAGCGTGACCGGCCCGATCGGGAACAGCAGTGCGCCCACCGCCAGCGCGACCACGGCGATCAGCACGTACGCGGCCAGGCAGAACACCACGATCGACAGGTACTTGGTCACCAGCAGCCTGGTCCGCCCGGCCGGAACGGTCAGCAGCGTCCTCAGCGTGCCCAGGCCGGCCTCGCCGGCGATGGAGTCCCCCGACACCACGGCGACGGCCAGCGGCACGACCACGGGCAGCAGCACGTAGATCGCGAACAGCGCCAGGAACACGCCGTTGCCGGCGATCTGGCCGATGAACACGCCGGGGCCCGGGCCGCCGCCCGCTTCCGGCGGCGGGGTGCTGATCTTGAGCACGGCGCCGAGGAAAATCGGCGCCGCGGCCAGCAGCGCGAGCATGGCGAGGTTGCGCGGCCGCACGAAGATGATTTTCAGCTCGGAACGAAACAGCCGCAGCCAGTGCCGCGCCGGGCCCGCTGCCGTCCCGGACGGGCTCGCCCCAACCTGGCCGACACTGACCCGGGGTGCCCTAGCCGTTGACATCGAAGCCTTCGCCGGTCAGCTCGACGAACAGGTCTTCCAGGCTGGGCCGCACCGTCTCCAGGCCGGCCACGGGAACTCCGGCGTGGACAAGCTCGGCGTTGATCTTCTCCGGGGCGTGCTCGCCGAGGGCGGCGCTGGCCTGCCCGTCGCCGGGCGTGATGTCGGCCAGCCCGAGCCCGGTGAGCACCTCGGCCGCCGTGGCCGGGTCGGTGGTGCGGATCAGGATCCGCCGCTCGCCGCGGCTGCGCAGCTCGGGCAGCGGGCCCTGGAACACCAGCTTCCCGGTGCTCATGACCCCGACGTGTGAGCAGATCTGCTCGACCTCGGCGAGCAGGTGCGAGGAGACGAATACGGTCGTCCCGTCGGCCGCGATCTGCTTGACCAGGGACCTGATCTCGCGGGTGCCCTGCGGATCCAGGCCGTTGGTCGGCTCGTCGAGCACCATCAGGTCCCGCGGCCGCAGCAGGGCGGCGGCGATGCCGAGCCGCTGCTTCATGCCGAGGGAGTAGGCGCGGTAACGCTTGTCCGCGGCGGCGAGCAGGCCGACCTGGTCGAGCGCGTGGTCGGTCCTGGCCGTCGCGGTCGCCAGGTCCGCGGTCGGGTCGGCCGCGTCGCACCGGGCCAGGTTCTGCCGCCCGGACAGGAACGGGTAGAACGCCGGGCCCTCGACCAGCGCGCCGACCCGCGGCAGTACCGTTTCGATGCCGTCACGCGCGTCGGTGCCGAGCAGCCGGAACGAGCCCTCCGTCGGATGCACGAGGCCGAGCAGCATGCGGATCGTGGTCGTCTTGCCCGATCCGTTCGGCCCCAGGAACCCGTACACGCTGCTGGGCGGGACGGCCAGGTCGATGTGGTCAACCGCGAGCTGGCCGCCGCGGAACCGCATCGCCAGCCCGCTGGTCGTGATGGCCGACCCGGCGGGCTCCGCGCCGGCCTCGGCCAGCGCGCGATCGGCCAGTGTCACTTGACCTTCGCGGCGTCGGCGTACAGGACGGCCGGGGTCACCGCCCCGACGAGCATCTGGCCCTTGCTGGTGACCAGGACCGAGATCAGGCTGGTGCGCAGCAGCTTCCCGGATCCCCACGACCCGTGCACCGGCTCGGCTGCCTTCAGCAGCAGGCCGAGCAGCCCGACGTCGCGCCCGGCCGGGCCCGTGATGGTCAGGCTCGAGCGGTAAGCGGCGTTGCCGCCCCCGCGCTGCCCGGGCCGGAATACGACCCGGCCCTGGCCCTGACCGGAAGCGGCGTGCGTCGAGGCAAAACCCGTTGCCTGGCCGGCCGGGATGGCGGCGACGGTCAGCCAGCCCGTGCCGAACGTCCGGGCGCCGGCCAGCGGGCCCCGGGCGTTAGGAGCACCGGCGCCGCCAGGCCGCAGCGGGCCGGGCATCCCCGCCGGGCCGACGCCCGGCATGCCGCCAGGCACGGCTCCTGGCGGGGTCCTGAGCCCGGGTCCTGGCCGCACGGTCCTCACGCGCGCTCCGGGCGGCGGCGTGAACGTGAAGTTGGACGCCGCTGGCCGGGCGAAGCTCAGCGACGTGAACCCGATCTGGAACGCCGGGCTCGACGAGCCGCGCGCGAAGACCTGGACGCTCAGCGGAAGGTGGGTCTTGGCGTCGACCGCGATCATGATCCTGCCGACCAGCGACTGGCTGCTGCGCGGCGCGATGGCGAGCTGGTAGGCGTCCCGGCCGGCGACCACCGTGGTGCCGGGGACGGTGACCCTCGTCGTCGGCCCGACCATCGCGAGCAGGCGCTTGGCCATCTGCAGCGGGGTCAGCGGCGTCGGCGTCGCCTCGGGCCCGGCCAGCTTGCGTTGCGGCGTGCGCCCGGGCTGCGGCTTTGCCGAGCCGCCCGGCCCGGCGTACTGGCGTCCCGGCATGCCGGGCCGCATGTAGTGGCCGAACGCCGGGGGCAGGATGTGGGTCGCGGTCTGGCCGTGGCTGTCCCAGAGCCACACCTGCTCCCCGTTCACCCGCAGGTCGGTCTCCCCGAACGAGACCGGCACCGCGATCCTGACCTGCCGCGGCCCCGCGTACCAGATCTGGATCGTGTGCGTGCCGGAGACCAGCGACGCGGCCGACAGCGGTGACGAGGACGGTCCGCCGATATCCGGCAGGGCCGGGAACCCGAGGTTCGCGCTCTCGGTCAGCGTCGCCGACATCGCGTCCGGCAGCTTCGCCTGCCGCATCGCGGCGAGAAGCTGGGCCGGCGTCTGGCGCGGCAGCACCGGGGCGGCCGCGCTGGCCAGCATGGTCCCCGCCAGGACCGCTCCGGCGACGATCACCGCCCCGGCCGGCAGGCCCCAGCGCAGCCTCATTCTCAGCGAGCGTCGCAGTCTCATCGCGCTACCTCCTCGGGCAACCGGGCAATGAAGCAGGCTGCCCTGCTCGAAGCATACCCAGCGCCGGGAGGCCGGCGCCGAGCGCCGAACCGCTGACTGCCTGCGCGCCGGGCCGCTTCCCCGGCGCCCGCGTCACCTCACAACGGGCGGCCACAGATTGTGCTGTGCGGCGATCGGATCGCCCGGCCACTCGTGCATCGCAGCCAGGTTGTCCGCCGCCGGGTACTGGGCCGCGGCCGGGCCGTCCGCGAACGCGCGCAGCACGTTCGCCGCCACCGTCCTGGTTAGACGCGCACCGTCCCGCGACAGTTCCCGCCCGTAGGGCGGAGCGAGCGACTGCACCCAGCGCATCGTCCCGGTATTGAATACCCCGGCCCCGCCGGAATGGGTGTAGTAAGCCGAGTCGGAATAGCTGTGTATGCCGCGGCAGGTCAGCGGCGAGTGCGCCAGCACCTCGATCGGCCTGGGCACCGGATAGGCCGGGTTCACCCGGTCGTACTCGTCCCCCACCAGGCCGCGGACCCTGGTGCCGACACGCGCTCCCGTCCCCTTGAACACCCAGGCGTCGGGACTGACCACCACGT
>DASPZH010000543.1:0-1711 GCA_035636335.1 Streptosporangiaceae bacterium | reverse complement strand
GCTCTCCGAGCGGTATTACGAGTACGCGGACGGCAAGCGTACCGAGCGCGACCCCGACCCCGGCGACAGGGACCGGATGGAGGAGTACCGCGGCGCACTGATCGAGTCGATCATTCAGGAGAGCGAAGACGAGAGCCTGATGGACAGGTATCTGTCCGGCGAGGAGATCGTCCAGAAGATCCTGATCGAGGACCTTGAGAAGGCGGTCGCCAGGGGCAGCTTCTACCCGGTCATCCCGGCGGCGGCGCAGCAGACCATCGGCCTGGCCGAGTTGCTCGAGCTGCTGACCCAGGCGTTCCCCTCCCCGCAGGAGCATCCGCTGCCGAACGTCACGACCATCGACGGCAAGCCGGCCAGCAGGATCAGCTCGGATCCGGACGGCCCGCTGCTGGCCGAGGTGGTAAAGACCACCTCGGACCCGTATGTGGGCCGGATCAGCCTGGTCCGGGTGTTCTCAGGAACGCTGCGGCCCGATGCGACCGTGCACGTCTCCGGACACGGCCGGGCCGCCAGCGGGCACGCCGACCACGACGAGGACGAGCGGATCGGCGCGCTCACCTCGCCGCTGGGCAAGCAGCAGCGCAGCATCGCCTCCTGCGCCGCCGGCGACATCTGCGCGGTGGCCAAGCTGACCAGCGCGGAGACCGGCGACACGCTGTCGGACAAGGACCGGCCGCTGCTGATGGAGTCGTGGGCAATGCCCGAGCCGCTGCTGCCGATAGCGATCACGGCCAAGTCGAAGGCCGACGAGGACAAGCTGTCCCAGGCGCTGTCCAGGCTGGTCGCCGAGGACTCCACGCTGCGGCTGGAGAACAACGCGGAGACCCACCAGCTCGTGCTCTGGTGCATGGGCGAGGCCCACGCCGACCTGCTGCTCGACCGGCTCTCCAGCCGGTACGGAGTGGCGGTCGAGACGGTCGGCCTGCGGGTTCCGCTGCGGGAGACTGTCGCGGGCACGGCGACCGGCCTCGGCCGGAACGTCAAGCAGTCCGGCGGCCACGGCGAGTACGCCATCTGCCACATCGAGATCGAGCCGCTGCCGTCGGGCGGCGGTTTCGAGTTCGTCGACAAGATCGTGGGCGGGGTGGTGCCGCGGCAGTTCATCCCGTCGGTGGAGAAGGGCGTCCGGGCCCAGATGGAGCAGGGCGTGATCGCCGGCTACCCGATGGTCGACATCAAGGTCACGCTCTACGACGGCAAGGCGCACTCGGTCGACTCGTCCGACATGGCGTTCCAGAAGGCCGGCCGCGCGGCGCTGCGCGACGCGACGGAGAGGGCGAAGCCCCAGCTCCTCGAGCCGGTCGACGAGGTATCGGTGCTGATCGGCGATGACTACGTCGGCGCGGTCATGTCCGACCTGTCGTCCCGTCGCGGCCGGGTGCTCGGCAGCGAGCCGGTGGCCGCCGGCCGGACGCTGGTCAAGGCCGAGATCCCCGAGCTCGAGCTGATCAGGTACGCGATCGACCTCCGTTCGCTGTCGCACGGCACCGGCTCGTTCTCCCGCTCGTACCTGCGGTACGAGCCGCTCCCCTCGCACCTCACCGACAAGGTGACGTCGGAGAGCAAACAGGGTTAGTTAGACCTTCGCCCGCGGACTCGCCGCGGGCGAAGGTCTCAATCCCCTTCTTTCCAAGCCGCGGCGAGGACTTCGCGGGTTTCGGCCAGGAGTTGGGGGAGGATCTTGGTCTGGGCGATGACGGGCATGAAGTTC
>DASPZH010000542.1:0-3144 GCA_035636335.1 Streptosporangiaceae bacterium | reverse complement strand
ACGGCTACATCGACGCCGAGTCCAACGCCGGCGGCGTGCTCGGCACGACGACGGTGTTCACGGTGCTCGACGTGATCATCGGCTCGGTGACGTTCTCCGGCTCGATCATCGCGGCCGGCAAGCTGCAGGGCCTGATCACCTCGGCTCCGGTCAGCATCCCGGGAGCCAGGGTCCTCAACCTGCTGCTGGCCGCCGCGGCCGTCGGGGTCGGTGCCTACGTGATCGCCTCGCCCGGCATGATCGGCCTCGGCATCGTGATCGCGGCGGCGCTGGTGTTCGGCGTCTCCATGGTCATGCCGATCGGCGGTGCCGACATGCCGGTCGTCATCTCGCTGCTCAACGCGTTCACCGGCACCGCGGTCGCGATGGCCGGGTTCGTCATCGACAACACCGCGCTGATCATCGCCGGGGCGCTGGTCGGCGCCTCGGGTGGCATCCTGACCAAGCTGATGGCCGACGCCATGAACCGGTCGATCGGCAACATCATGGTGGGCGGATTCGGGTCCGGCGACTCGCCCCTGGCGGTCGAGGGCGCGGCCGGCGCCAGTGTCCAGTCGATCGCCGCCGACGACGCCGCGATCCAGCTCGCCTACGCCTCCAAGGTCATCATCGTGCCCGGCTACGGCCTCGCCGCCGCTCAGGCGCAGCACGAGGTGGCGGCCCTGGCCGACCTGCTCGAATCGCGCGGGGTCGATGTCAGCTACGCGATCCACCCGGTGGCGGGCCGGATGCCCGGTCACATGAACGTGCTGCTCGCCGAGGCGAACGTGCCGTATCCGCTGCTGAAGGAGATGGACGAGGTTAACCCCGAGTTCGCCAGGACCGACGTCGCCTTGGTGATCGGCGCCAACGACGTCACGAACCCGGCCGCGCGCAGGCCGGGCACGGCGATCTCCGGGATGCCGATCCTTGACGTCGACGCGGCGAAGTCGGTCATCGTGATCAAGCGGTCGATGGGCCACGGCTACGCCGGCATCGACAACGAGCTCTACACCAACCCGAAGACGTCGATGTTCTTCGCCGACGCCAAGAAAGGGCTCGCCGCGCTCACGGCCTCGGTCAAGACCCTGGTCGGCTGAGCGGGAAACGCCCGCGCATTCCGCAAGTTTCAGCACGCATTTACCGGCAATCTCAGCGGCCTGTTCGGCTTTCTATAACCGAACTATCAGAACTATCAGAACTATCAGAACAACTAATGACACTCTTAGCACTCTTGACAGAAGGTAAATCTAGTATGATAATGGACTAGTCGATCAATTACCACGGGCCGGAGGAATGAATGAAGCATCGCCTGCTGTTAGTAACTTCCCTCGTCGGACTACTGCTCTACAGCGGCGCCGCCGCCGCGAGCGCGGCACCCGCGCACATGCACCGGGCTGCCAGTCAGGCCGCACCGTACTGCGTGGCGCAGGCCGAACCTGCCGGGAGCACGGTGACGCCCGCGGCGACCTGCTACGCCACCTTCGCAGGGTCCATCAGAGCAGCGACGGGCGGCAGCATCAGGCTCCCCGCGTCGGCTACGCCCCGGTCCGTGACCGGGGCCGACCTGCGGGAATGGGCCGCCGTTCCGGCCACGGTCTACGTGCTGAGCATCGACTGGGTGAATACCAACTTCACGGGTGGCTCGCTGACCTGGACGCAGTCATCGAAGTGCGGCAGCTTCCAGGCCTCGAGCATGCCCAGCGGCTGGAATGACGTGGTGTCGTCGGTCGCCACCGATAGCGGCTGCGCGAACACCCTGTACCAGAACACCAACTTCGGAGGAAGTAAGTACTCCATCTCGAGAAACAGCTCGGCGTCCAGCCTGGGCAGTTTCAACGACCTGACGTCCTCCGAGAAGTGGTGCACGTCGAAGCCCTGCTGAGCATCGGGTCCACCGCCAGAGCCTGAGGTGCACTCCTGAGGTGAACTACGGCTACGGCGGCCCCGATCTGGCTCAGGGAATCGGGGCCGCCGCACCGGGCCGCAGGCGGTCTGAGCCTTCTACCGCCGTGCGGCCGCCGAAAGGCCGAGCCTGGCGCACGTCCCGGCCCGGCCTGGGAACACGGCTGCCGAGCCGTCCCACCAGACGCAGACGACCAGCCGCGGAACCCGGTACCGGACATCGGAGTGATCCGGCACCATGACGCGGTGCCCGGGCCGCAGGACGCCTTCCCTGAACAGCGCCCGGCACTCGGCGCGCGCATCGCGCACCTGCGCCGCCGTCAGCCGGGTGCTCGGCTCGGTGATCGTGGTGAAGTCATGGCTGGTGACGCTCGCGACCGCGAAGCAGCGCCCGACCGCCTGGCTTGTGATCGAGCGGTACGTGATGACTCCGGCGGCGCCGGTGCTGAGCACGATCAGCGCGATCGCCGCGACGGTCAGCACCGGGTTCCGCCGCCCGCGTGGCCGCCCAGATCGGACGACTTCTTCGAGCTGACGCCGCGCCGCTTCCCGGCGGCGAGCCGGCAGGACCGGCATCCGCTGCGGGTGGAAGTAACTCATCGCAGGCCTCCGGCTAACAGGCTGGCTGGGGTTCGGCTCAGCGGCACGCACCGTGCCTGCTCTTTGCCCGCCAGGTCACGCAGGTGCTGGCGGGCACGGGAAAGCCGGGAGCGCACCGTGCCCTCGGGCACTCCCATCGCGACGGCCGCCTCCGCGTAGCTGAGCCCGGCCCAGTCGCAGAGCGCGAGCACCTCTTGTTCGGCCTGTCGCAGTCCCCCCATGGCGCACAGCAGGTGCTGGGCCAGCCGTTCCTGGTCAACGCGGGCCGCGGCGTCCGCCGCGATGTCGGCCTCCTCGCCCGGCGGCGGAAGCTTCGCCAGCAGGAGGTTGTGCCGCCGGAGCGTGCGCTGGGCGTTGCGGGTCGCGTTGTTCGCCACGCCGAGCAGCCATGGCAGCGCGGACTCACCGCTGAACCTGACCTCGCGCCGCCGCCGCCAGGCCTCGAGGAACACGGCCGAGGTCAGGTCCTCCGCCGTTGACCACGAGCCGGTCCTGGTAAAACAGTGCGCGTAGACGCGGTCCGCGTGACGCTCGAAGAGCTCCCCGAAGGCCTCGCCCGCATACTCGCTGGCAGCCTGCGACCACAGATCCTGGTCGCTCGCCGAGTCCCAGTCGATGCCCACACTCCTATATGTCCGGCAAGAGGGGCCCGGTTCCCTA
>DASPZH010000541.1:0-4981 GCA_035636335.1 Streptosporangiaceae bacterium | reverse complement strand
GTCGTAGAGCAGCCGCGTGGCGCCGTGGATGGCGTTGAACATCGCGTCTGGCTGGTAGCCCGCGGCCTGGAGCAGCGAGCGGAGCGCGCGCTGGTCGGCCCGGCGCACGACCAGGTCGATGTCGGCGCAGGACCGGCGGAGCGCGGGAAGCTGCTCGCCGTGGCAGTGCTGCGCGACCGCGGTGCCGCCGATCAGGCGGACGGTGACGCCCTGGTCATGCGCGAGGCCGAGGATCCGCCGGGCCTCGTCCTGCACACCGGCCAGCGGCCACGACGGCGCGGAGGCGCTCACCGGCGCCGCACCCCGCTCACGCCGGGACTCCCCGGCTGACCCGGTGAATGGTCTCGTAGTGCTCGCGCTCCGCGTCCTGGCTCGGGAAGTTGTAGCTGCGCTTTCCCGCGGCGATCGCGGTGAAGCAGCCGAGCAGGCTCAGCGGGACCGCCGCCACCGCGGGGGCGAACTCCTCGGCGCCGCCGGGCGGCAGCGGCAGGTGGGTGACCGCGGGGTCGGCCGGCGACTGGTCGCTGACCAGGATCGCGTCGGCTCCGATGTAGCTCAGCTCGGCGAGTATCTCCGCGGCCCGGTCGCTGGCCGCTCCGGCCGGGGCGATGACTACCACCGGAGTGCCCGTGGCCGAGCAGAAGTACTCCGCGTGCGCCCACTCCTCCAGGTTCGTGGCCACGCCGAGGATCTGCGCGCCCTCCACGAGCTTGGCCGCGCCGAACCTGGCGCTTGCCTCGCTCGGGCCGGCGCCGAGGAAGCTGACCCAGGACCGGCCGGCGAGCCTGGCTGCCACGGCTTCGGCTGGAGCGGCTGCCTCGGTGACCGCCTTGGCGGCAAGTGCCGGGATTTCTCGCAACGCAGCCCTGGCCGGGCCCTGCTCTGCCCCCCTGGCCCGCCCCCATCGCAGGGCCAGGTCGTACAGCGCCGCCTGCATCGCCACATAGGTGCTCGTGCCCGGGGAGAACCCCGGCGTGGGCACGTCAATCAGCAGGCAGTCATCGGCCTGCCTGGCCAGCGGCCCGTCCGGGCTGCCGGTCAGCGCGATCACCCGATGCCCGAAGGACCTCGCCTGAGCGGCCGCCTCTATGGTCCGGCCCACCCGGCCCGAGTACGAGATGCACAGCACCGCGCTGGCCCGCGGCAGATACCTCACCCGGTATCTGGCCATCTCCATCGCGTGCACGGCCTGGGCGTCCAGTCCCGCATGCTTGTGGAACGACAGGCAGGCGCCGATCCCGGCGAAGTGCGAGTCGCCGCAGCCGACGATGTACAGGTGCTCGGTCCCCGCGTCCGCCAGCGACTCGGCCAGCCGGTCGATGCCTTCGGCGCCCGCGGTCATCTGGTCGGCGATCACCCGCGGGATCGTGCGGATCTCCTCGAGCATGACCGAGATGTCGCGGCGGTCCGCCGCGGTGGCGGCCGTGCGGGCGGGCGCCGCGGAAGCTTCGCCCGCCGGCCGGGTCGGAGCGGCGAGAACCTGGGCCTCGACCGTCGTCACGGCGGGGCCCGCCGTGGCCAGCCTGGCCGCGGCGCCGGCCGGGGCAATGCCGGACAGGCTCAGCGACGAGAACCCGGCCACGGCGAAGCCGGCCGACACCGCGCCGCGGCGAGCGGCCTGGACCGGGTCGAGGCCACCGGCCAGGGCCGCGGCGAACCCGCCGCAGAACGCGTCGCCGGCCCCGGTCGTGTCGATGACGGGACCCGCGCAGACCCCGACGGCGGCCGGCTGGCCGGCGCCGCGGCCCCCGACCAGGCTGCCGTCGCCACCCATCTTGATCACGATCAGCGGCGTCGGAAGGTCGTCGGCCAGCTCGGCCAGGGCACGCCGCGGGTCGTCATAGCCGACCAGGAGGGCGACCTCCTCGCGGCTTGGCATGAACGCGTGCACCGCTCCGGCCAGGCCGAGCAGCCGCTCGGTGTATCCGGCGACCCAGTCCTCGTGCGTGTCGAGCGTGACAAGCGCGCTGGCGGCGCTGGCGGTGATCCGGTCGGCTAGCGCCTCGGCGGCGGGCAGCGGCATGCCGGCGATATGCACCACCGGCGGCGGGGTGGCCGCGAGCCAGGATGCCGGGAGATCCCGCGGCCGCACGGCAACCTCGGCGGACCGGCCGGGCGGGGTCCGGTAAACCCAGGACCGGCGGCCGTCGTCCTCGTAGATCACCCAGTTCCTGACCGTCGGGCCGGCGATGTCGTGCACGCCGGCGGTGTCTACGCCAAGTCCGCGGAGCCGGTCCAGATGGCCGGCGGGAAAGTCCACGCCGCGCCGGGTGACCAGGCCGACCCGCGGTTCCCACAGCCGGGCGCCGAGCGCGGCGTACAAGCTGTTCCCGCCGACGGCGGCCATCTCGGTCGTGCCGTCGGGCAGGACCACGTCATCCAGCGTCAGGTTGCCGACGACGACGACCCGGGGCGAGCCGGGGTCGCTCACTCCTGCTCCCGCTCGCTCACTCCGGCGGCACCTCCCGGTAGGCCAGCCTTAGGTCGAATCCGCGTGACTTGTTGAGGAAGTACGCGCCGATATACCAGATGATGCCGACCACGACGACGCCGATCATGAACTCGATCGACAGCCTCCTGGTCACCGCGAACGCCGCGTTGACCGTCGGGTTGAGTATGAACAGCAGCATCATCGAGACCAGGACCACCAGGCCGCCGGCGCCGGCCAGGGTGACCGCCGGGACGCCGAGTATCCGCCTGCCGCCCGCCGACTGCCAGACATCGGGCAGCCGGTAGGGGAACACGATGCCGGCCACGCAGACCACGATGAACGCCAGGATCTGGGCGAGCAGCGCCCCGAGCAGGCTGGCCGTGGCGTTGGTGGTCAGCAAGATCAGCGCGACCTCCCCGGTGATTGTCGCGAACACGATCGCCTTGACCGGCGTGTGGAAGCGGTCGCTGACGTCGCCGATCGCCTTCGGCGCGGTCCGGTCGAGCGACCACGCCAGCATGTACCGCGTCGCCTGAAGTTCGGACAGCGGCGTGCCGAGCAGCGCCCAGAACACGAAGCCGATCCCGATGAACAGCAAGATCGCGACGTTGTGTGTCAGCGAGCTGACGATCAGGTTGAACCCGGGCAGCAACCCACCGCTCAGCCCGAGCTTGGCCGGATCGTTGGCCGACAGGTATCCCAGGCTCCCGATCCACTTGGTGCCGAGGTCCGTGGTGAACAGGATGACCATCAGCGCCAGCACCGCGCCGTTCACGAGCACGCCGCCGACCATCGCGAGGTACTGGTTCCGTGAGGCGCGCTTGACCTCGCCCCCGATCTGGGCCGAGCCCTGGGCGTAGCCCACCACGAAGAACACCCAGGGCAGCATGAGCAGCGTCGCGGTGAGGCTGAACCCGGAGGGGACGTGATAGCCGGCCTTCGCCGCGGCCGGGATGATCTGGCCGAACTTGAGCCCGCCGGTCTTGGTGACGAAGGCGTCCCACGCGGCCGGCATGTGCCCGCCGCCGAAGATCATGTAGATGATGGCCACGATGATGCTGCCGCCGGCGAACAGGAAGAAGTACTTCTGCCAGCGCCAGTAGCCGTTGCCGCCGAAGATCACCAGGGCGCCGAAGGCCACGTTGATGACCGTGCCGAGGATGAGCACCCACCACTGCGTGGTCAGGCCCGCGAAGTGCACCGGCGCGACCAGGTCGCTGCTGAGGTGCGCCCACACGGTCTGCCCGGTCGCCGCGCCGATCGTGGACAGCGCGGTCGGCACCGCGAAGACCAGCGCGAACCAGGCGTTGAACCCGATCCAGAAGAAGATCAGCCACATCCCCTGGCTCCAGGACAGCAGCCAGCCGAGGAACGGGTTCAGCGCACGGCTGACGAAGATGTAGTCGCCGCCGGACCGCGGCATCGCGGCGGCGAACTCCGAGTAGACCCAGAGCAGCGTGAACGCCATCACCAGCGTGCCGATGATCACCGCGAGCAGCATGCTGCCGCCGGGGAAGTCGGCGGGCGCCTGCAGGAAAAGGAAAACGCCGCCCACGGCGACGTTCATGCCAAGCGTGTTCATGACGAAGGCGTCAAACAAGGACACCTCCCTGACCAGTCCGGTTGCCTTCCTCAGGAAGATCCCGCGGCCTTCTTGCATCGGCATCTGCGACAGTTCAGCCATCACGACCCCTTTGTTGCTGCTCAGCCGGGCGGGTGTGCGGGAGGGTGCCCCGGTGGGTGCCGGGGCGGGTGACCCATGACGTGCACGACCCGGCCGACCCGCCGGTGACTTTCCAGCGCGAACCTGAACCGGTCCGCGCGATAGATGACCCGGGAGAACTCGACCGGCCGGTCGGCGGAGTCGAAGGTAACTCCCTCGACAAGCAGCGCCGGGGATCCCGGGGGGATCTCCAGCAGCGCCGAGTCGACCGCGTCGCACCGGATGACCTCGATGATGCTCTCGGCCCTGACCAGGTCGACGCCATAGGTCTGCTGCAGGACTGAGTAGAGCGACTGACCTTCGAGCCGGGTGCCAGGCAGCTCAGGTACGAGCGAGAGCGGCAGGTACGCCCGCAGCAGCGCGAGTGTCTCCTCGTCCTGCGACGCGAGGCGCTCGACCAGCAGGACCCGCCGGTCGGTGATCTGGAGGGATGACCGGATCCGCGCCGGAGCCAGAACTGGCTCCTGGCGCAGGACTCGGACGGTCCCGTCGACGCCCTCGGCCCGCAGGCTCTCGGTGAAGCTCGACAGGATCGCGATCTTCTGCTCGACCTTCGCCTCGCGGACGAACGTTCCCCGGCCCTGCAGCCGCTGGAGATATCCCTCCTTGGCCAGGTCGAGCAGGGCCTGCCGGACCGGGGCGAGGCTGACGCCGAACCGCTCGCCAAGCTCACGCTCACGCGGGATCTGCTCGCCGGGCTTGAGCCTGCCGGTCTGGATCTGGTCGAGCAGGATGTTCCTGATCTGGATGTGCAGCGGAACGGGCGAGGCGCGGCTGACCGTGAACACCTCGCGCTCCGCGTGGTGGTCGCTGGTGGCCGCGCCCGA
>DASPZH010000540.1:0-9837 GCA_035636335.1 Streptosporangiaceae bacterium | reverse complement strand
GGAGTGCCGGTCGTGCGCTCGCGGCTTCCAGCTCCGTTTCACCGGCCTGGTCTCGTCTCGGGCGGGTGCTGTTTCATGATCGCGAAGGATTTTCCCGCGTATACGAGGAAAATCCTTCGCGATCATGGGCGAGCGGTCGGGTACCCGGTCGAAATCGATCTGAATGACCGGCTTGTCGTCGTGGTTGGCGGCGGCGCGATCGCCCTGCGCCGCGTTCGGAGGCTGGTCGAGTCCGGGGCCAGGGTCATGGTCGTAGCACCGGAGATACTCGACGGACTGGCCGAGCTGCCCGTGACTGTGCGTCGCCGTCGCTACCGCGACGGCGACCTCGCCGGGGCCTGGCTCGCCCACGCGGCCACCGACGGCGCAGCCGTGAGATTTCTCGAGCGAGCACCCACGATTTATTGGCATCTTTCCCCGCCGATGCGATTGCCGGAGCTTAACAATCTCTTACCGCCGCAGGAGTGGAATTCGAATACCGAGCAATATCCCGCCGTCGACTATGCTTGCCGCGTGTTCACGCCCGTCAGGTACTCGTCCGAGGACGAGGACAGCGCCCGGTGGGAGGGATTCGCCTTCCGGCCCGGCGACATCGTCATCAGCACGCGGTCGAAGAGCGGCACGACGTGGATGCAGATGATCTGCGCGCTGCTGGTCTTCCAGACGCCAGAACTGCCCGCACCGCTCGGGACGCTGTCGCCCTGGCTCGACTGGCTGATCACCCCCCGCGACCAGGTCTTCGCCCGGCTCGAGGCCCAGTCGCACCGCCGGTTCATCAAGACTCACACCCCGCTGGACGGGATACCGCTCGATCCGCGGGCGACCTACATCGTGGTCGGCCGGCATCCGCTTGACCTGGCGGTCTCGCTCTACCACCAGGGCGACAACATCAACAGGGAGCTGGTCAGGAAGCTGACCGGCCAGCCCGAGCCTGAGGGCGGACGGCCGCCGCGGCCTGGCCTGCACGACTGGGTGGTGTCCTGGGTTGAGTCGCAGGACCGGCCCGACGATCAACTCGACTCGCTGGCCGGGGTGATCTGGCACCTGTCGGACGCGTGGGCCAGGCGCACCAGCCCGCGTCCCGCCGCCGACGGCCAGCCCGGCCCTGGCCAGAGCCCCGAGGTCGTGCTGGTTCACTACGACGACCTGTGCGCCGACCTGGACGGCCAGATGCGGCACCTGGCCGGGCTGCTGGGCATCGCCGTGCCCGAGTCGGCGTGGCCGGGCCTGGTGCGGGCCGCGACGTTCGACCAGATGCGGGCCAGGGCGAAGGCGCAGGTGCCCGACCCGGCCGGCGTGCTGAAAGACCCAGCGGCCTTTTTCCGCCGCGGCTGCTCGGGTGCCGGCCACGAGATCCTGACCTCAGCGGAGTGCGCGCGCTACTACGCGCGCACGGCTAGGCTGGCGCCGCCAGACCTGCTGGACTGGCTGCACCGCGGAAGCCAGGCCGGACCGGGCTGGCTGGAATCCGCTGCGGCGGGGTAGGTGGAAGGTAAACTGTCGCGCACCGGGACGTCATGACCGATTTGACATAGTCTGGCTCCCCGCCGAGCGGCTCAGCCGCTGGGTTTCATCGCACCAGCGCAATGACGGGAGTTGGAATGCGCGTTCTGGTCCTTGGCGGCGACGGGTTCTGTGGCTGGCCCACCTCGCTGTACCTGTCGGATCGCGGTCACGACGTGACCATCCTGGACAACCTCAGCCGGCGGAACATCGACAACGAGCTTGAGGTGCAGTCGCTGACCCCGATCAAGCCGGCCGGCGAGCGCCTGCGGGCCTGGCAGGAGGTGACCGGGCGGGAGATCGGGTTCATCAACCTGAACCTGGCGACCGAGTACGACCGCCTGGTCCGGGTCATCGAGGAGGTGCAGCCGGACGCGATCGTGCACTTCGCCGAGCAGCGCGCGGCTCCGTACTCGATGCGCTCGGTCCAGACCAAGCGGTACACGGTCGACAACAACGTGCGCGCAACCCACAACCTCCTCGTCGCGCTGGTCGCCGCCGGCAGTCACGCTACCCTGGCCCACCTGGGCACGATGGGGGTCTACGGGTACGGGTGGTCAGGCAGCGCCCCGATCCCCGAGGGCTACCTGATGGTGAAGGTGCCGACGCCGGACGGGGACCTGGAGCGGGAGATCCTGCACCCGGCGAACCCCGGGTCGGTGTACCACATGACCAAGACGCTGGATCAGCTCATGTTCGCGTTCTACGCCAAGAACGACGGGCTGCGGATCACCGACCTGCACCAGGGCATTGTCTGGGGTACTCAGACCAACCAGACCGCCAAGGACGTGCGGCTGATCAACCGGTTCGACTACGACGGCGACTACGGCACGGTGCTGAACCGGTTCCTGATGCAGGCCGCGATCGGGCACCCCCTGACCGTGCACGGCTCGGGCGGGCAGACCCGGGCGTTCATCCATATCAGCGACACGGCGCGGTGCATCGAGATCGCGATCACGAACCCGCCGCAGGCCGGGTCGCAGCCGATGGTGCTGAACCAGATCACCGAGACGCACCGGGTCGCCGACCTGGCCAAGATCGTCAGCGAGATCACCGGCGCGCAGATCGCGAACCTGCCGAACCCGCGCCGGGAGGCCGACGAGAACGACCTGGTGGTGCTCAACGAGCAGTTCCTCGCCCTCGGCCTGAACCCGACCACGCTGTCTAACGGCCTGCTCGACGAGGTCACCCAGGTCGCGGACAAGTACAAGCACCGCGTCGACCCGACCAAGATCATCGCCCGGTCGGTGTGGCGCGAGGGCATGGAGACCGCCGATGACCTCCTCACCGAGATCCCCGACGGCAAGTAGCGCGACGCGCGGCCGGAACCGGCACCGCTGGCCGACTGGCTAGCCCTGCCGCGTGCCGGCCGCGCGTTACCCAACACGTGAGCAATGGCGCCACGGCGCCGAAGCCGCCGGTTAGGATCGCACCATGCGATGTTGACCTGCCACGGCCGTCACCCGCCTTAAGAGTCACCGCCGGAACCTCCGCGCTTGCCGTTACGTCGGCGCCGCCGCCTTCGCGGTCGCCCTGGCCGTCGAGTTCGTCGACGAACTGGCCGACGGCACGAAGGGCGCGGCACTGCCTCTGATCCGCGTCGGCCTGCACCTGAACTACGCCCAGATCGGGCTGCTCATCGCGATCCCGCTGCTCGCGGGCAGCCTGCTGGAGCTGCCACTCGGCCTGCTCGCCGGTCAGGGCCGGGCGCGGCAGCGGCTGGTGCTGGCCGGCGGTGCGGTCGTGATCGGCTCGCTCGCGGCCGTCGCCGCGGCCCGGTCCTATGGCATGCTGATGCTGGCGTTCGTCGCGTTCTTCCCCGCGTCCGGCGCGTTCGTGAGCCTCAGCCAGGCCGCCCTGATGGATGCCGCGCCCGGGCGGCAGCAGCAGCGGATGGCGGCCTGGAACCTGGCCGGCTCGGCGGGCGCGGTCTGCGGGCCGGTGCTGCTGGTCGGAGTCCTCGCCGCCGGCGGCGGCTGGCGCTCCGCATACCTGCTGATCGCCGCCGCCGCCGGTGCCGCGCTCGTGGCCGCCGCGGCCTGGGGGCCGGCTAGGCAGCCACCCACGGCGCCCGAGTCGGACCCGCCCGAGGCGGACGCGCCCGCGGCCGGCGGTGGCCGCAGGCCGCGAGCCCGCGAGGTCGCAGCCGCCCTGCGCACGGGAGATACCGCCCGCTGGCTCGTTCTGCTCGAAATCAGCGATCTGCTGCTCGACGTGCTCACCGGATATATCGGCATCTACCTGGTCGACGTGGCGCACGCCAGCCCGGCCGAGGCGGCGGCCGGCGTGGCGATCAGGCTCGGCGCGGGCCTGGCCGGCGACGCCGCGTTCGTCGCGCTGTCCCGGCGGGCGGCCGGGCCCGCGGTGCTGCGGGTCAGCGCGGTCGCGGCCTGCGCGCTGTACCCGGCGTTCCTGCTCACCCCGTGGCTGCCGGCCAGGCTGGCCATCCTCGCCGTGCTGAGCGCCCTGACCGCGTGCTGGTATCCGGTGATCCAGGCCGGGCTCTACGCCAGCCTGCCCGGCCAGAGCGGCATCGCGGTGTTCTTCGCGAGCGCGGCCGGGCTGCTCGGCGCGGCCGGCCCGCTTACCGTCGGCTTCGTCGCCCAGCGAGCCGGGCTGCCCTGGGCGCTGGCCGGCCTGGCGGCCGCCCCCGTCCTCGTTCTGACCGTCTTGCCGCGCGCCGCCAGGGCACGCTCTCGCTAAGGTGTTGCGGTGACCCAGCTAGCCCCCGCGGCGTCCCCCTCGCCGGCCAGCCTCAGCGCAGCGCGTGCTCTGCTCGCCGCGACTCCCGTGCTCGATGGCCACAACGACCTCCCGTGGGCACTGCGGGAGGCAGGCCAGGGTGATCCGGCGCTGATCGACATCGCCGCCGCGGTCCCGTTCACTCACACGGACCTGCCGCGGCTCGCGGCGGGCGGTGTGGGCGCCCAGTTCTGGTCGGTCTTCGTGCCGGCCGAACTGGATGGCGACGCGGCCGTCGCCACGACGCTGGAGCAGATCGACCTGGTGCGCAGGCTGGTCGGCAGGCACCCGACGGCGCTCGAGCTCGCGCTGACCGCCGCGGATGCCGAGCGGATCATGGCGGCCGGCAAGATCGCCTCGCTGATCGGCGCCGAGGGCGGGCACTCGATCGGGTGCTCGCTCGGCGTGCTGCGGGCGATGCACGCGCTCGGCGTCCGGTACATGACCCTCACCCACAACCGCAACGTCCCGTGGGCCGACTCCGCGACCGACGAGCCGGCCTGCGGCGGGCTGACCGACTTCGGCCGCGAGGTGGTCGCCGAGATGCAGCGTATCGGCATGCTGGTCGACCTGTCGCACGTATCACCGGGCACGATGAGCGACGCGCTCGATGTCGCTACCGCGCCGGTGATCTTCTCGCACTCCTCGGCCCGGGCGGTGACCGAGCATCCGCGAAACGTGCCCGACGCCATGCTCGAGAAACTGCCGGGCAACGGCGGGGTGGCTATGGCCACGTTCGTGCCGATGTTCGTCTCGCCCGCGTGCCGGGAGTGGGAGCTGCGGGCGGCCGCGGAGGCGGAGCGGCGCGGCGTCGACTACCGGAACCTGGCCGGCCGGGCCGAGCTCGACGAGTGGGTCCTGGCCAACCCGATGCCCGAGGCGACGGTGGCCGACGTCGCCGACCACGTCGACCACATGCGCGAGGTGGCCGGGGTCGACCACGTGGGGATGGGCGGCGACTTCGACGGCACCGGCGAGCTTCCGGCCGGGCTGACCGACGTGTCGTGCTACCCGGCCCTGTTCGCCGAGCTGCTCGACCGGGGCTGGTCGCGGGCCGAGTGCGGGAAGCTGGCCAGCGGCAACATCCTGCGGGTCCTGCGCGACGGCGTGGACGCGGTCGGCCAGGCGTCAGCGGAGCGGTGACCCGGCCGCGGCACCAGGCCGGTCTCGAACAGGATCCGCGGCTGGCCGGACTCGGCCACCGTGACGCCGTTGAGTTCGACGCGCACCCGGCGGGAGTTGGCCAGGATGTCGACGCGCGGGTACGGGTCACGCGGCTCGGCGCTGCGCGTGCCGGGCGGTAGCGTCATGGTATGCGGCTCGGCGTGCTCGACATGGGATCCAATACCGTGCACCTGCTCGTCGTCGACGCTCACCAGGGCGCCAGGCCGCTGCCCGCGTTCTCGCACAAGGAGGAGCTTCATCTCGCCGACCATCTCGATGCCCGGAACCGGCTGACCGCCGCGTGCGCCGACCGGCTGCTCGTCTTCGTCAGAGACGCGCTCCAGATCGCCGAGGACAAGGGCGTGCAGGACCTGCTCGCGTTCGCGACGTCGGCGGTGCGGGACGCGGCGAACGGCGACGAGGTACTGGCCTGGATCGAGGCCGAGACCAAGGTGCGCATCCAGGTGCTGCCCGGCACCGAGGAGTCGCGGCTGACGTTCCTGGCCGCGCGGCGGTGGTTCGGCTGGTCGTCCGGGCGGCTGCTGCTGCTCGACATCGGCGGCGGCTCGCTGGAGATCGCGTCCGGCCAGGACGAGGACCCGGCGGTCGCGGTGTCGCTGCCGCTCGGCGCCAACCGGCTCACCAGGGACTGGCTCACCAGCGACCCGCCGGACAAGGAGGAGGTCCGCAGGCTGCGCAAGCACGTCAGGGCGGAGATCGCGGCGACCGCGAGCGCGATCAGGTCGGCAGGACCAACCGATCACCGGGTCGCGACCTCCAAGACATTCCGGCAACTTGCCAGGATCGCCGGGGCCGCACCGTCCAGCGAGGGCCCGTACGTGAAGCGGGTGCTCAAGCACGCCGACGTTACCCAACTGGCCGACCGGCTGGCCAGGATGACGACCGGGGCCAGGGCGCAGCTTCCTGGCGTGTCCAGGCTCAGGGCACCGCAGCTCGCCGCGGGCGCGATCGTCGCCGACGCGGCGATGGACCTGTTCCAGCTTCCCGCACTCGAGATCTGCCCGTGGGCGCTGCGCGAAGGGGTAATCCTGCGCCGCATGGACACCCTGGGGGAGGCAAGCTAGGCACGGCGTGTGTCCGTAAGGCGCCGCCCCCGCATGCGGCCTTCCGCGTCCTCCTAGCTCTCGACGCCGCGGCCTGGGCTGCCCGCCGGGTTCTCGTCGAGGCCTAGCTCCGACGCGGACGACGAAGTGCCGCCCTGGCCCGTCGCCGACATCCGCCCGGCCTCGGCGGCCCGGCGGATCTCCTCCGCCGCCTTCATCGCCGCCTCGGTCGGGTGCAGGCCGATCTCGGGGGCGCGGGCGACATACCGCACGGCGTCACGGTGCTCGGGGAGCGGGCCGGTCAGCGGGTCGTCATCGGCGTGGTCCCGCCCTCCGGCGAGCGTCGCGGAACCCGCCCTGGTCGCCGGCGCGCCGGCCTGCCTGGCCGGGCTGGCGGCATGGGCGGGGTGGGCGGCGTGCTCGCCCTCGCCGTCGGGCGGGGCGGCCGACCGCCTGGCGTCGGCGGGGCCGGCCTTGCGCTGCGCCCGGTGCGGGCCGGACGGCGCCGGATCGTGCTGCCCGCCGGCGCCGGCCGCGCCGTTGGCGGCCTGGACCCCGAGCGCCCTGTTGACCTCATCTTCCAGCGACCCGCGGGCGACCTCGCCAGAGACCAGGCCGGTCACCACGTCGCGGATCTCGGTGAGCCGCCTGACCGTCTCGGTGTGGCGCGAGATCAGCAGGTTCAGCCGCCGCTCGGCGCCGTCGTGGATCGCGGTGGCCCGCGCCGTCGCGTCGTCGAGCTGCTGCTTGGCCTGCGCCAGCGCGGTGCTGACCGTGCTCTCCGCGTGCGAGTTGGCATCGGCGACGGTCTGCTCGGCGATGGCGTGCGCGCTGGACACCGACTCGTCCGCCTCGGCCCGCGCCGCGGCGACCGCGCGGTCCGCCTGCTCCTGGGCGGCCGTCAGCATCCGCTCGGCCCGCTCCTGGGCCTCGGTCTTCAGCCGGTCGGTGTCCTGCTTGGCCTCCGCCCGCAGCTTGTCGGTCTCTACCCTGGCCGCCTCGCGCAGGTCGTTGGCGTCGGCGGCGCCCCGCTCGCGGTCCGACTTCGCCTCGTCCGCGGCGAGCTTGAGTATCTGCCCGACACGCTCGCTGATCTCCTCGTGCGGCGGCCTGGCGGCCGACTGACGCGCCTCGGCGACCTCGCGGCGCAGGTGCTCGATCTCGCCGAGGCTCTGTGACAGCCTGCTCTCCATCTCGCGTACCTGGCCGGCCCGCCACGCGACGTAGTTGTCGACCTGCTGGCGGTTGTAGCCCCTGACCTCGCGCTCCCACTCCATCGCGCCCTCGGAAAGTAGCTCGCTATGCTCGCTCATGTATCACCTGTCAGGTACTTGAGGCAGACCCGGGCCCAGCCCAGCGGGAACTGGGCCGACGGCGAGCCGGGCCTGCGAGTTGGACTCGAGGTGGACTAAGGCAGACAGCCTGCGGGTGGGGCGGCCTTCGCGCAGATGTCAGGGGCCGGTCAATGGTGACGACTCTGTCCCGAGGGGCACACCAGCGCAACCGAAACGGCATATTATCCGTATTTGAGCATCTTGATCGACCCGAAGATGTGCATGAGCCCAGATGAGAGCGGGTAACGTCGGGACGGCCGGATCCGTGGCACGCCCTGTCGTGAGATGATCACCGGCAATGCGGACCGGGCGGCGGACGGGAGACCGGACGGCCGGGTCCGGGATGCTCGGCAGAGGGGATACCGCCCTGATCGGCTCGCTGGGGGACGCGGTTCCCTCGATTCACCCCACCGCGTGGGTCGCTCCAGGTGCCGTGGTCGTCGGGGCCGTGCGCATCGGCGCCGGGGCGAGTGTCTGGTACGGGACCGTGCTGCGGGCCGACGACGACGAGATATCAGTCGGGGCCGAGTGCAACATCCAGGACCTGTGCTGCATCCACGTCGACCGCGGTCAGCCCGCGGTGCTTGAGGAACGAGTCACCGTCGGCCACCACGTGACCATCCACGGCGCCCGCGTGCGGGCCGGCGCGCTGATCGGGATGGGCGCGGTCGTGCTCGGCGGCGCGCGAATCGGCGAGCGGTCCCTGGTCGCGGCGGGCACCGTGGTCCTGTCCGGGACGGCGGTGCCGCCGGGAGTGCTCTACGCCGGGGTTCCCGGCCGGGTCGTCCGCGACCTCACCGACGCGGACCACGAGCGGTTCGACGGCACGCCGCAGCGGTACGCGCGACGCGCGGCCAGGCACCGCGGCGCCGTCTGGGGTGGCGAGCCCGAGACCTGACTCCGGGGACGTCACCCGGCGCTCCGGGGAGGTCACCCAGCGCTGCGAAATTTCACCGGGGGTCCGGGGAGATCACCCGGGATGGGCGGCGATGCCCATCTCGTCCGGCAAGAAAATGGTCCCGATGGGTCATGCGGGACCACCACTTTGGCCCGTACGCTGGCAGTCAGCGCTAGCGATACCGGCAATGGCGGCGGAGGTGAAGCGATGCGAGAGGATCTTGACGATCGCCTCCACGACTCCGTTGCCCTCGACGAGATCGACCTGTACGCCGACGTGCTGAGCGCCGTGGCGGCGGCTGACGCGCCGCTAACCGACGATGAGATCGACGCGGTGCTCGGGCTCAGTCACCGCCCGGCCGCCGCTCCGCCGCCCAGGTTCGCCTGACCGCCCGCCCTGGCGAACATCACGTCGGCGCCCACCTCCTCTGAGGCATAACCGCAGGTCGGAGGCTTGCGGGCGCTCTTCAGCGTGCTGGTGGTGTGGGCGCTTGATCGCATCACCCGCGAGGGCGCGGAGGGCGCGCTCAGGCTGATCCGCCAGCTACGCGAGTGCGGCTGCACGCTCGTCTCTGGGCTAGAGCCCTGGCTGACCGGCTCGCCCGAGGTGCAGGACGTGCCGGTCGCGTTCGCCGGGTGGCTGGCGAGGCAGGAGAGCGACCGCCGCAGCGAGCGGATCAGGGCGGGGCTGGCTAGGCGCAAGGCTGAGGGCAAGCCGGTCGGCAGGGTCCAGGGAGCGGCGGACAGGGCACCACGGAGGCGGTCCGGCTACGTCGCCGCTTGGGAGCCGGGCGGGTCGAGGCGCACGGCGAAGTTCAAGGCGGGCAACTGACCAGCGCCTGCACCTGATCTGATTCACTTGGTCAGGGGGATGGTCGGGATGCGCAGCCAGCGGAGCCAGGGACGCCAGCCAGTGACCGCCGCCAGGAAGCACAGGAACGCCAGCCCGAAGGCCCCGTAGGCGGCCAGCTCTGCGGGCTTGCGCCAGGAGAGGTGTGCGGGTCCGCAGTGAAGTAGGCGACGGCTGCCGCCGTCAGCACACCGCCGGCGGTGAGCCATGCCCCTCCAAGCCATAGCCAGACTTCGCGGGCGCGCACCGTCAGAGTCTACGCAGCCGGGAGCACGGCAATATC
>DASPZH010000539.1:0-6925 GCA_035636335.1 Streptosporangiaceae bacterium | reverse complement strand
AGCAAGCGTTTCGTCACTCGCTTTCGCCTGAAGGTGAAATACGGGCCGCACGACATCAGGCAGCGGCTGGTCAACTCGCGTATCACCCTGAGAGCGGCGAAAGGCAGTAATCCGCCGGTCATCGTCAAGGCCTACCGCGTCGGCAGGGCCTTCGGCTGCCGCGTCGACGGGGTCGCCGCTCACCGGTAAGTCAGCGGCCAGACGTACGGATGGGCTACGGCCGCCCGCCGTGCCACTCGTGCGGGCGCCACTGGTGCTGGCGCCACTGGTGCTGGCCCCACTGGTGCTGGCCCCACTGGCCGCCGTAGCCGGACTGCCAGTAGCGGCGCACATGCCGGCGCAATCGTGCTGCCGCGAAGATTCCCGCCAGGCAGGCCACCAGCCAGACCACGAAGAGGACCTTGACGAACGCGACGAACAGCCAGCCCGCGCCGGGGATCACCAGCGCCGCGATCAGCACGATCAGCGCCAGCGGCAGGATCCGCGGCCCGCGCCAGGCGACGCCGCCACGGCGGCGCCAGACCCACGGCGGCGGCTCGGAGTCCCGCGGCGGCACCGGCGCCGGATCGGGCAGGTCGGCCGTCACGCGGCGCAGGTCGCCGTAGGTCTTGGCGCTGAGCGCCGCCGTGATCCGCTCCTCGAGCTCGTCCGAGGTCAGCCGCCCCTCGGCGAAGTTCTCGCGCAACTTGGCCGTGACACGTTCCCGGTCGGCGTCTGAAATCCGGATGCGATCGTCCATCGTGCTGCCCGCCTCTGTCTCCGCTTCCCGCTCGTCCTATGCTTCCCGCTCGCCCGGCCCGGCGTCGTCCCCATCGTCCTCGTCGTCCTCGTCGGCGAGGATCCGGTACAGGTCGCGCCTGGTCCGCTCGAGCAGCCGCTCGGCCGCGCGAACCTGCTCCGGCGTGCCCGCGTGAGCGATCTGCACGATCCCGCCGCCGAGCCTGGCGGCCTCGGCGAACAGGCCGGGAACCTGCCAGGCCTCCTGCTGCGCCGTCGACTCCCAGGCGCCGCGCGCCATCTCGGGGTTCTGCTCCACGTACTCGCGGCCAGCGTCGGTCAGCGTGAACGTCCGGCGGCCGCCGGACTCCTCGGCCTCGATGAGTCCCTCGTCAGCAAGCTGGGACAGCGCCGGATACACGGCGCCCGGACTGGGCCGCCAGGCCCCGCCGCTGCGCTCCTCGATCTCGGACATGATCTGGTAGCCGTTGCGCGGACCCTCCCGCAGCAGCGCCAGGATGGCGGCCCGCACATCGCCGCGGCTGGCCTTGGTGCCGCGCGGCGGGCCAGGCGGCCCGGGCGGTCCCGGCCACCATCCGCCCCACGGCCCGCCGAACCCGCCGCCCCAGTGCCCGGGGCCTCTCTTGCCGCCGAAGTCCCTGTCCCACGGCCCGCCGCGCCGGGGCCCGCCCGCCCGGGCCCGCGCGCCACGCCGGGCCGCGCCGCCGCGCTCGAACGCGCCGCCGCACGCGAAGTCGCCCAGAAGGCCGCTCGCGCAGGCGAAGATCTCGCGCAGGCCGGCGCCGATGTCTCCCGGACCTGAAGCCGCTGCCGCCACCATGAGTCCCGCCCACCTCTCACGATACGATCACGATATATCGACAGCCTAGGTCACGCATCGCGGAAAGACAAGTCATTACTCAACAGGGTATTCGGGGGCTCTCGGCAGTCCGCGGACTCGCACCCGCGGCGGGGCCTGAGCTCGGAAGTAGGCTTGCCGCGATGAGCGAGGACGCTACGGGCGAGCCGATGTGGTCCGCGTACGACCAGATGGGCTCGGACTTCGAGGAGCACTCGGCGGACAGCGCGTACAACGCCCACTACGACCGCCCGGCCGTCCTCGCGGCCGTGGGCAGCGTCGGCGGCCTGCGCGTGCTCGACGCGGCGTGCGGGCCCGGGTACTACGCCGGGGAACTCCTGGCCCGGGGCGCCGTTGTCACCGCCTTTGACGCCAGCCCGGCCATGGTGACCCTGGCCAGGCAGCGAACGGCGGGCCGGGCACGGATCGACACGGCCGTCCTCGGCGAGCCGCTGCCCTACCCGGACGGCGCGTTCGACCTCGCCGTGTGCGCTCTCGCCATCCACTACGCCGCCGACAGGGCGGCAGCCTTCGCCGAGTTCTTCCGGGTCCTGCGGCCGGGCGGCGCGCTGGTGATCTCGACCCAGCACCCGGTCACGGACTGGCTGCGCAAGGGCGGCTCGTACTTCGATGTCAAGCTGGAGGCCGACATCTGGCGCACCCGGTCGGGCGAGAAGGAGATCCGCTTCTGGCGCGAGCCGCTGTCCCGGCTCTGCGCCGCGGCCACCGGAGCGGGCTTCCTGATCCAGCAGGTGGTCGAGCCGCTGCCGGCCGAGACAATGCGCGAGCGCTATCCCGCGGACTACGACAAGCTGACCAGGGAACCGGGCTTCCTGCTGCTGCGCCTGATCAAGGCAGGGCCGCCGGCGTCAGGCTGAGCGCGGGTAGGCCAGATGCCCGCCGGTACGCGCGTGGCGCCCCGGCGGGCATCGATCTCGGCGGGTCAGCAGTCAGCGATCACCGGTGCACGTGCGACAGCGGCCCGGCGTCGACCGGGAACTGCGCGGTGTTGAGCACCTGGATTCCGGCGTGCTGCTCCCCGTTGAACGGCGTGACGATAGCAGCCGGCGCACCGGGCTCGCAGCCCAGGCTGAACGGCTTGTTCGGGTTGTTGAACCACAGCCCGAGGTGGAACTGGTGGGTGGGCGCGAACGTCGTCGTGCCGCCGGGCGACACCGAGAAGGTCTCGGCGTCGAAGATGCCCCGGACGGTGGCTGTGCCGTTGCCGTGCCGGTCGGCGTGCACGTCGGTCTGGTACCAGGCGACGCCGAAGGGCTTCTCGGGCTGCTGGATCACGAACAGGTCGAAGCCAGCGCGCGGCGGCATGCCGTGGATGGAGACGGCCATGGTGTCGTTCAGCGTGCCCGGGGTGATCGTGACCCGTCCGCGGGCGTTCGGCAGGCACGCGGTGATGCCGGCGGTCGGCTTGAGCCTGAACGTGAACGAATCCGCCTGCGGGCCGCTGACGGCCGCCCCGGCAGAGGTCACGCCCACGCTGGCGGCCGCGGCGCCGGCCAGGCCGAGCGCGCTCATGCACGCGGCGGTCAGGGCCAGGACACGCCGGCTCGGGAATGTCGGGTGCTTCATGATCGGGATTCTCCTGTCTCGATGGCGGCCTGCTCGTGCGCCGCCGGTGCTGGCGTCCCCGGGCCCGGGATGTCAGGCAGGGGTACGCACCGGTGACGCCGCCTGGTTCACCGCTGGCTGAGGGTTTTTCGCCCGTGCAGCCCGGATCTGGTCCGAATGGCCGGGGTAAATGGCTGTACGATCCGATCGATCCGATCGCGACCGGCCAAGCGACCGCGCAGGACCCAGCCAGCCGACGGGAGCGTTCCAGGGTGATCCCCGCCCCGCACGAACGCGGCGCGCGGGGATCGCGGCGCCGCCGGGCCGGCCGGGACGCGAGCCGCGAGGCCGACGACGATGTCCTGGTAGCCGAGCTGTACCGGAGATACCGCGGGCCGCTGCTGTCCTTCGTCCTGCGGCTGACCGCCGGCGACCGGCAGCGCGCGGAGGACGTCGTCCAGGAGACGATGCTGCGGGCCTGGCGTCAGGCCGGAGAGTTCGACCAGGACGGGCGGTCGCTGATGCCCTGGCTGGCCACCGTGGCCCGGCGTATCGTGATCGATGAGCAACGCCGAAGGAACGCCCGGCCGGCCGAGACTGACGAGGGAATGCTGACCAAGACGCCCGTCCCTGACTGGACAGATGACCTGCTGCGCAGCGTGATCGTGGCCGACGCGCTGCGCGAGTTCTCGCCGGCCCACCGCGACGTGCTGAACGAGACCATCCTGCGCGACCGGACGGTGAACCAGGCGGCCGAGGTACTCGGCATTCCGGTCGGGACCGTGAAGTCGCGCGTCTACTACGCCATCCGCGCGTTGCGGCTGGTCCTGGACGAGCGGGAGGTGTCGTTGTGAGCAGCCAGCACACCGATGTCGCCGCGTACTCGTTCGGCCTGCTCGAGCAGCAGGACAGGCTGGAGTTCGAGGCCCACCTCGCGCAGTGCCCGTCGTGCACCGCCGAACTGGCCGAGTTCTCCGCCATGTCGAACCTGTTCGCCGGCGTCGAGCCGGTCGAGGAGGAGCCGGGCGCGGACGACCCGGGCGCGGACGAGCCGGGCGACGCGGCGCTCGGCGACCTGGTACGCCGGCGTGCCGGACAGCGGCGCCTGCGCACCCGCCGCCAGGGGCTCCTGGCCGCGGCCTGCCTGGCGCTCCTGGCCGGCGGCGTGACCGCCGGCGTCGCGGCGGCGCCGCACAAGGTCCGCGAGGTCACCGCGGTGGTACTCGCCGGCCACCGGCACGGGGCAACCGACGCCGGTACCGGAGTCCGCGGGATTGTCGGCCTGGAGGCCAAGGCGTGGGGCACCCAGGTGACGCTCGACCTCGCGGGCGTCCGGGGCCCGCTGGACTGCCGGCTCGTCGCGATATCCAGGTCCGGTGAGCGCCGGGTCATCGCCGGGTGGTTCGTGCCCGCGGTCGGCTACGGCGTGCCAGGCCACCCGGGCCACCTGCTGCTGATGGGCGGCACGGCCATCGCGGAGAACGATATCTCCGGAGTGGAGGTGGATGTCGTGCACGGCGCCAGCCTGCTGAAAATCTCCACGTAGGCGGGCCAGGCTGGCGCTCTCCCGGCATTCACCGTCCGGCCGCCCGGCCCTGGTCACGAGGCCCGGAGCGGCACGCCGGCCTCGGGCGTGTGGACATCGAACGTCATGGCCTCGGTGAAGTACAGGTGCACGCTGTCGGCGTCGTGCGAGTCATAGCCGACGGACAGGTCCTGGGCCAGGCACATCTCGTAGTCGCCGCCGCGAGTGGACAGCACGAACCCGCCGTCGATGGCCGGCGCCCAGATGATCGGCCCGTCCACCAGCCTGGCCAGGTGGTCGCGCACCGGGTAGCCGTGGTCCGACGTCTCGCTGACCGCGGTGTAGGCCGCGGCGCTGAGCGCCAGCACGTAGGGTCCGCCGACGCCGGCCAGCCGCAGCGCCGCGAGCGCCTGGCTGACGGTGTCGGGGTACTGCCTGGCGTCGGCGGGCAGGTCGAGCGCGGGGTTCGAGGAGGCCGCCCGGATTCCGGCGATGCCCGCGGCCTGGTACCCCTCGAAGACCGCCCGGTCCTCGGCGACGGCCATGGTGCGGGCCGCGTCCTTCACCGGCCGCCAGTCCGGGTCCTTCGCGCCGCGCTCGACGTCGTCGGCGGCCTGCCGGCTGATCGTGAACGGCACCCGCAGCTCGGTGACGGGCTGAACGGTCCGCTGCCAGGCGATCACTCCGGGCGCCGGGGGCTCGACCGCGGCGAGGTGACCGGTCACCACCGCGGCCTGGACACCGTCCTCTGGCGTGCGAACGTCGGCCACCCGCCTGCCAGCCAGGTACAAGGTGAACGTCCGCCTGGCCTCCTCCTCCAGGCTGGCCCATGCGGCGCCGGAGATGGGAGCGAGCTCACGATGCAGGTTGTTCATGGCTGAGCACTCCTTTGCAGGCCGCCGATCCCGAGCGAGCCAGCCCGTGCGGCCGACGACGGCTCGGGAAGATCGGGCAGGTCATCGAGGAAATCGGCCGACGGGGCGAAGAACAGCCCCCCGGTCACGGCCGTCGAGAAGTCCAGTATCCGGTCATAGTTGCCGACCGGCCGGCCGATGAACATGTTGCGTAGCATCTGCTCGGTGACCTCGGGCGTCGCCGAGTAGGCGATGTAGTAGGTGCCGAACTCGCCGCGCCCCGGCGCCCCGAAGGGCATGTTGGCCCGCAGGATCTGCCGCTGCGCGCCGTCGGCATCGGTGATCGTGTTCAGCGCGACATGCGAGTTGGCCGGCTTGACGTCGTCGGGCATCTCGATGTCGGACAGCTTGCTGCGGCCGATGACCCGCTCCTGCTCCTCGACCGGCAGCGCGTTCCACGCCCGCGTGTCATGCAGGTACTTCTGCACGATGACGTAGCTCCCGCCGGCGAAGTCCGGGTCCTGGCCGGCCACGATCGCCGCGGCGGCCGCCGCGGTCCCGGCCGGGTTCTCGGTCCCGTCGACGAACCCGATCAGGTCGCGCTCGTCGAAGTACCTGAATCCCTGCACCTCGTCGCGGACGGTGACCCGCCCGGCCAGCCGGCTCATCACCTGGGCGGCGAACTCGAAGCACAGATCCAGCCGGCTGGCGCGGACGTGAAGGAGCAGGTCGCCCGGAGTGGCCATGGCGCGGTGACGGCCGCCGGCAAGCTCGCGGAACGGGTGCAGCTCGGCCGGCCGCGGCCCGGCGAACAGCTTGTCCCACGCCAGCGACCCGACCGCGGCCACGCACGCGAGTTCTCCCTCGGGGATGCGGAAGCCCACAGAACGCTGCAAGGCGGCCACATCGCCGAGCAGGTCGCGAACGGCGGCCTCACCGCCCTGGTCGATCGTCAGCACCAGGAAGACGGCCGCCGCCGTCAGCGGACTCAGCACCGGCTGCGACGTGGCGGGCGGGCCCGGCACGGTCATCGCGGCACGCTCCTTCGCTGGACGATGAACCCCAGTGTCAATGGCCAGTTTCCCACAGCGGGGCCCAGCGGAGCAGGCTGTCGAGACCTCGGCGGTAGCGCTCACCGTCGCAGATCGCGCTCAACCGACCACGAATGCCTGGCCCGCGCGCGGGTAGTTCGACGCGGTGCCCCTGTCCACCAGCGCGGACGTCCTTGCCGGCCGGTACCGGCTGGAGAGCCGGATCGCCAGCGGCGGCATGGGCGAGGTCTGGCGCGGCATGGACCTGGTTCTGGACCGGCCGGTCGCGGTCAAGCTGCTGCGCGCCGAGTACGCACAGCACGCCGAGACGCTGGCCAGGTTCAAGGCCGAGGCCAGGCACGCCGCCGCGCTG
>DASPZH010000538.1:0-2699 GCA_035636335.1 Streptosporangiaceae bacterium | reverse complement strand
CGCCGAGGCCGAAGCGCAGGCCCGTGCCGCCGCGAAGGCGGAGGGCGGGCCCGACGGGGCGGCTGGGCCCGACCGGGCGGCTGGGCCCGACGGGACTGCCGGGCCCGCCGACCAGGCGCATTTCGCCTGACCGGGTCGTCTGGTTAGCATGGTTCGTGCTGATTCGGGATGCCGCTCCGGACGAGATGGCCGAGGTGGGGGATATCCGGGTCGCGGCGTACATGGCCGACGGGTTCCTGTCGGCGGACTCGGGCTATGCCGCGACGCTGCGCGGGCTCGGCGCGGACGGGCTGGGAGTCGTGCTCGTCGCGGTCCTGCCTGGCGAGGCAGCGGGCCAGGTCACCGGCGCGGAAGGCGGGCGGGTCGTGGGCACGATCATGTTGCAGCCGTGGCCGCACGCCGGCCAGGTGGTCGGCAGCCCCGGGGGCGCGGAGATCCGGGCGCTGGCGGTCGATCCCCGCGCGCGGGGCCGGGGCGTCGGCGCGGAACTGCTGCGGCACCTGCTCGGGCGCGCGGCCGGGCTCGGCATCCGCGACCTGGTCCTGTGCACCCTGCCCGAGATGCGCGCGGCGCACCGGCTCTACGAGCGGGCCGGCTTCGCGCGGCGGCCGGAACGGGACTGGTCGCCGGCCCCGGACGAGAAGCTGCTCGTCTACGGCATGCGGCTGGACGGCGGTTCCGCGCTGAGCTGACCGGTCAGGGCTGACCGGTCAGGGCTGACCCGGTCAGGCGAAATGCGCCTGGTCGGCGGGCCCGGCAGTCCCGTCGGGCCCAGCCGCCCCGCCGGGCCCAGCCGCCCGGCCGGGCCCAGCCGCCCCGCCGGGCCCGCCCTCCGCCTTCGCGGCGGCACGGGCCTGCGCCTCGGCCTCGGCGCGCGCGGCCATGTTGACCTTCCGCAGGTGCTTGGCCATCGACCGGAACACGAAGAACAGGATCACCGCCATGCCGAAGATAACCAGGAACGCGACCGTGCCCGGCTGGTCGAGCAGCCCGTGAGGCACGGCCAGGACCTTCACATCCGCACCTTCTCCCGGATTCCGGCGAACAGGTCGTCCTCTGGCTTATCAGTATCCACCAGCGACCCATCCACCAGCGATCTGGCGAGATGATAGTCCTCGGTCGGCCACGCCTCGCGCTGGATCTCGGCCGGGCAGGCGAACCAGGGCCCGTCCGGGTCGACCTGGGTCGCGTGCGCGATCAGCGCCTGGTCACGGATCTCGAAGTAGTCGGCGCACGGCACGCAGGTCGTGATCTCGTGTTCCGGCCCGCGCGGCTCGTCGTCCTCGTCGTCTTCGTCGGCCCAGGCGGCGAGCCGCTCGGCGTACACGGACTCCAGGCCGCGGGAGACCATCTCCTCGTGCAGCGCGGTGAACCTGGCCCGGTGAAAGGTGACGAAGTAATACAGCTTCAACGGTTGCCACGGCTCACCGCAGTCCGGATAGCGGTCGGGATCCGCGGCCGACTCGAAGGCCTCGACCGACACGCGGTGGGTCATGATGTGATCGGGGTGCGGGTAACCGCCGTTCTCGTCGTAGGTGAGGATCACGTGCGGCCGGAACTCCCGCACGGCCCGAACCAGTGGCCCGGCCGCCACCTCGAGCGGTTGCAGCGCGAAGCATCCCTCGGGCAACGGCGGCGGCGGGTCGCCCTCCGGCAGCCCGGAGTCGACGAAGCCGAGGAACTGCTGCCGCACGCCGAGGATGTCACGCGCCATCGCCATCTCGGCCCGCCTGATGCCCGGAAGGTCGGCGCGGATCTCCGGCCGGTCCATCGCCTTATTGAGTATGTCGCCGCGCTCACCGCCGGTCAGCGTGCACACCAGCACGTCGACGCCCTCGCGGACGTAACGTGCCATCGTCGCTGCGCCCTTGCTTGACTCGTCGTCCGGGTGCGCGTGCACCGCCATCAGCCGCAGCGGCCCGTCGCCGCAGGTCAGCATCCCGGCGCAGGCAGGCACCGGCTCAGGCCGCGCCCGCTCCGGCAGCGCTGGCGCGGTTTGCGCTGGCGCGGCCTGCACTGGGGCGGCCTGCACTGGCGCGGTCTGCGTTGGCGCGGCCTGCACTGGGGCGAACTGCGCTGGCCCCGCCTGCGCTGGCCCCGCCTGCGCTGGCCCGGGCTGCGCAGGAACGTGACCGAGACTCGCTGATGACATCGGCAGATCCCTCTCGACGGCCGGTTAAGGCGACAGATCATGCCGTCGCGCCGACCGTCCCCGGCGGGGCGCTGACCGCATGAATCCCCCGGGTCAGAACAAGCCAGACCGGCATCGGCATTCCGCCGCAGCGTGCCAGCCTACTAGCGCAGACCTGCCGACACGCCGTTCTCATGATCACGGACATCTTTCCGCCGCAACGCGAGAAGATGTCCGTGATCATGGAGGAACGCCGGGGCCGCCGAGCATTGTCCGGCCTTGACCTATCGCCCCTTTTCGCCGGTTAGCGGCGGGACCGGAGGCGCTGACCAGGCCATTCAGCCAGAGTTCCTGATCGAGATTGTGTTCGAAAAAAATATCTGACCTGTAGATGGTTGAGTGACTTGGAAGGACAAAGTAGTCTCGGTAGATTACCCCCTCAACAGGGGCCCGGCTCCCGGGCCCGGCGGATGTTCAGTTCCGCACAGCGGATGCGAGGAGTGCTTGTGACCGAGACCCGCGACGACACTGTCACATGGCTGACGCAGGAGGCTTACGACCGGCTCAA
>DASPZH010000537.1:0-3577 GCA_035636335.1 Streptosporangiaceae bacterium | reverse complement strand
TCTCGACCCGCACCAGCCACGCGAGGCCACGGTGTGGCTGGACCGGACCGCCTTCGATATCGATGTCGGCGCGGGACTGCTGGTAACCGACGAGCTGACCGGCGAGTCTTACCGGTGGGGCGAGGCGAACTACGTTCGTCTGGATCCCGCCAGCGCGCCGGCACACATCTTCACGGTCTCCGCCGACCAGCCAGGCGACGGGAACCAGCCGGCCTGACGCACGCCACGGTCGGCGCGTTCGGCACAATACGGCGACATCGGCGCGGCGGCGACGATCCCGGCCCGCCGATGGCGCAGACCCCGCAGATGGTCCGGCGTGTTCCGCCCGCAGTCAGATCACCCCGAGAAGGCCGCTAACTTGGGCAGCAGGTAAGGACTACAGGAGAGACCCCGTGGCACAGACGGAACCAGCGCCGCAAGACACCCCCGGGCCGGCGAGCCCCTTCCTGCCGGGCTCGGCGGCTCCCAACGAGCCGGTGCCGAACTCGTTCTCGTTCGACAAGCCGCGGGACCCGCAGTGGTACAAGCATGCGGTCTTCTACGAGGTGCTGGTGCGCGGGTTCCACGACTCTAACGGCGACGGCACCGGCGACCTGCGCGGCCTGATCTCCCGGCTCGACTATCTGCAGTGGCTCGGCATCGACTGCGTCTGGCTGCTGCCGATCTACGACTCGCCGCTGCGGGACGGCGGCTACGACATCTCGGACTTCACGGCGGTCCTGCCCGACTTCGGCACCATCGGCGACTTCGTGGAACTGGTCGAGGAGGCCCATGCCCGGGGCATCAGGGTGATCGCCGACCTGGTCATGAACCACACCAGCGACCAGCACCCGTGGTTCCAGGCGTCCCGCTCGGACCCGGAAGGCCCCTACGGCGACTTCTACATGTGGTCGGACACCGACGACAAGTACGCCGACGCGCGGATCATCTTCGTCGACACCGAGCAGTCCAACTGGAACTTCGACCCAGTCCGCGGCCAGTACTACTTTCACAGGTTCTTCCACCACCAGCCCGACCTGAACTACGAGAACCCGCTCGTGCAGGACGCGATGCTCGAGGTGCTGCGGTTCTGGCTGGACCTCGGCATCGACGGGTTCCGGCTGGACGCCGTGCCGTACCTGTACGCGCGCGAGTGCACGAACTGCGAGAACCTGAAGGAGACGCACGAGTACCTCAAGCGGGTGCGGGCCGAGGTGGACCGGCTGTACCCGGACCGGGTCCTGCTCGCGGAGGCGAACCAGTGGCCCGATGACGTGGTCGAGTACTTCGGCGACCCGGGCGTCGGCGGCGACGAGTGCCACATGGCGTTCCACTTCCCGCTGATGCCACGCATCTTCATGGCCGTGCGCCGGGAGCAGCGCTACCCGATCACGGAAATTCTCGCCAAGACCCCGAAGATCCCGTCTGGCTGCCAGTGGGGCATCTTCCTGCGCAACCACGACGAGCTGACCCTGGAGATGGTCGCCGACGACGAGCGCGACTACATGTGGGCCGAGTACGCCAAGGACCCGAAGATGAAGGCCAACATCGGGATCAGGCGCCGGCTCGCGCCGCTGCTCGACAACGACCGCAACCAGCTCGAGCTGTTCACCGCGCTGCTGCTGTCGCTGCCCGGCTCGCCGGTCATGTACTACGGCGACGAGATCGGGATGGGCGACAACATCTGGCTCGGCGACCGCGACGGAGTGCGGACGCCGATGCAGTGGACGCCCGACCGCAACGGCGGCTTCTCCCGCAGCGACCCGCAGCGGCTGTACCTGCAGCCGAATATGGACCCGATCTACGGCTACCAGGCGATCAACGTCGAGGCGCAGGAGCGCAACACCGGCTCGCTGCTGCACTGGACCAGGCGGATGATCGAGATCCGCAAGCGGCACCAGGTGTTCGGCCTCGGCGAGTACTCCGAGCTGGCCAGCTCCAACCCGAGCATGCTCGCGTTCGTCAGGGAGTACGACCAGGCCGGGCCCGACCAGGCCGCGACGAACCCGATCCTGTGCGTCAACAACCTGTCCCGGTTCCCGCAGCCCGTCGAGCTCGACCTGAGCAGGTTCAACGGCTACACGCCGGTCGAGTGCATGGGCGGCGTCGCCTTCCCGCCGGTGGGCGAGCTCAGCTACCTGCTGACATTGCCGGGCCACGGCTTCTACTGGTTCGTCATGGAACCGCCGGGGTAACCGACGTAATCCGAGGTCGGGGGCTTCGGCCGAACCCTGGCTCGTGCCGGTCGGCGGCCGGGTGCTTGACTCGTCTGGTGACGCAGAGCGCGCTCGCCGAACTGCTGTCGGCGTGGCTCCCGGCCCAGCGCTGGTTCGCCGGCAGTGGTCCCTTGGCGCGCGAGGTCGAGATCACCTCCGACGTCACGCTGGCGCCGGGCGGGACGGAACGCCCCGAGCTGCGGCATCTGATGGCCGACGCCTGGCTGGGCCAGGAGAAGGTCAGCTACCAGGTGCCGGTCGGGATCCGGGCCGAGCTGCCGCAGTGTCTCGGCGAAGCGGCCATCGGCACGCTGCCCGACGGCAGGGTCGCCTACGACGCCGCCCGTGACCCCGAGCTGACCGCGGTCCTGCTGCGCGGTATCGCGGCGGAGCGCCGTGCCGGGCCGCTTCGGTTCGCGGCCGAGCCCGGCGCGGTCATCGACCGGACGGCGGCCGGGCGGACGCAGGCCGCGCTGACGAGCAACACCAGCATCGTGTTCGGCGACCAGTCGATCCTGAAGCTGCTGCGCAGGCCGTTCGCCGGGCGCCATCCCGACCTGGAGGTTCCCGCGGCGCTGGCGAGCAACGGCTCCACGCTGGTCGCCGCGCCGCTCGGGTGGGTTGAGCGGCCCGCCGACGGGGGTGAGCCGATGGTGCTCGCGATCCTGTCGGTCTACTTCGCCCACTCCACCGACGGGTGGTCGCTCGCCTCGGGCAGCCTGCGGACCGCCGAACCCGACTTCTCCGACCAGGCCTGCCAGCTCGGCGAGGCCACGGCCCGGCTGCACGTCGAGCTGGCGGCCGCGTTCGGCACCAGCGTGCTGTCCCGCTACGCGCTGGCCGACCTGACCGACGCGATGCAGACGGAGCTGACCCAGGCGATCAGGGTCGTGCCGCGGCTACGCGAGTACGAGTCCGCCGTCCGGGCCCGCTACGCCGAGCTGACCGATCCGGATACCGAGGTCCCGGTACAGCGGATCCACGGCGACTACCACCTCGCGCAGGTGCTGGAGACCGAGGGCGGCTGGGTCGTGCTCGACTTCGAGGGCGAGCCATCGGTGCCGCTGGCCAGGCGCAGGGCGTTCGCGCCCGCGCTGCGGGACGTCGCGGGGATGCTCCGCTCGTTCGACTACGCGGCCAGGCAGCAGGCGCTGCGCCGGCCGGAGGACCCGCGCCAGGCGCGGGCGGCGGCGGACTGGGTGAGGCAGTGTCAGGACGCGTTCTGCGCGGGGTACGCGAAGCTGGCCGGGGCCGACCCGAGGGACAGCGGGCCGTTGCTGCGCGCCCTGACCCTGCAGAAGGCGGTCTACGAGGCGGTCTACGAGGCCAGGCACCGGCCGGACTGGCTGCCCATACCGCTCGGCGCGATCGCGGAGGCAACC
>DASPZH010000536.1:0-10104 GCA_035636335.1 Streptosporangiaceae bacterium | reverse complement strand
CGAGCGCTGGCGAACTACGGCGGATTCGCGTCCCGCGGGTTCCGCGTCGCGGCACTGCTCGACTCCGACCCGCTCGTCATCGGCAGCGTGATCGCCGGTCACCGGGTGCGGGCGGTGGACGACATCGAGTGCGTCGTGGCCGACTGCGGCGTGATGATCGGCGCGATCACGGTGCCCGCTGTGGTCGCCCAGGGCATCTGCGACCGGCTGGTGGCCGCGGGCGTCACCAGCATCCTGAACTTCGCGCCTGTCGTCTTGGACGTGCCCGGCGGCGTCGATGTGCGTAAAGTCGACCTGTCGATCGAGTTGCAGATCCTCGCGTTCCACGCCCAGCGCCGGTCCGTGGTCCAGGTACTGCGTCGTGACGAGCCGAAGGCCGGGCTCGGCGACCTCGAAGCTGGCCACGGGATCGCCGCCAGGACAGGGAGAATGCTGGCATTGGACGGTGACGGTCAGGTGACGGCCAAGGCGGTCGGTACATGAGCGAGCTTGCGCCCCCGAGGCGAGCCGGAGGCACCGTGAGCGAGCTTGCGCCCCCGAGGCGAGCGGGAGACACAGCATGAGTGTCCTCGTCGTCGGCCTCAGTCACTCGAGCGCACCCGTGACCACGCTCGAGCGGGCGGTCGTGTCCGGTGACGCCGTGACCAAGCTGCTGCGCGACGTGCACCTAGCCGAGAACGTCGCGGGCTCGCTCGTGCTGAGCACCTGCAACCGGGTCGAGGTCTACGCGGAGGTGGACAGGTTCCACGGCGGCGTGGCGGCCATCTGCGAGCTGCTCGCCAGGCACTCTGGGCTGTCGCTCGGCGAGCTGACCGGGTCCGCCTACGTCCACTACGAGGACCGCGCCGTCCAGCACCTGCTCGCCGTGGCGTGCGGGCTCGAGTCGATGGTCGTGGGCGAGGGCCAGATACTGGGCCAGGTCCGCGAGGCCGTCAAGCTGGCGCGTCAGCAGGGCACGCTGAGCCGGGAGCTGTCCGACCTCAGCCGGCTGGCCCTGCGGGCCGGCCGGCGCGCCCGCGCGGAGACCGGCATCGACGCGGCCGGGCAGAACCTGGTCACCCGCGGCATTGAGCTGGCCGCGGGGCCGCACGGCAGGGCAGGCGGCGAACCGGGCGGGCTCGGCGGCGCCCGCGTGCTCGTCATCGGCGCCGGGTCGATGTCATCCCTCGCGGTCGCCACGGCCGTCCGGCAGGGCGCCGGGCAGGTCGTCGTGGCCAACAGGACGCCGGCCAGGGCAACCCGCCTGGCCGCCAGGTACGGCGCGAGCGCCGCGGGCCTGTCCGAGCTGCCCGGCCTGATCGCGGCGGCCGATATCGTGGTCGCCTGCACGGGAGCCGCAGGGCACGTCGTCACCGCGGCGCTGGTCGAGCAGGCCCAGGCCGAGCGGGCACACCTCGGGCGGGCCCAGGCCCCGCTTGTGCTGCTCGACCTGGCGCTGCCGCGCGACGTCGAGACGGCGGCGGGCGAGCTGCCCGGCGTGCGGCTGATCGACCTCGAGGCCATCGGCGCGGCGGGCACGTCAGGCGGCCAGCCGACGGCGGTCCGGCCGGGCCGGGCCGGTTCCCCGTGGGAGGCCAGCGAGGGCGACGTCGTCTCGGTCCGCCGGATCGTGGCGCAGGAGCTGGCCGCCTACCTGCGGGCCGACCGCGCCATCAGCGTCGCGCCGACCGTGGTCGCGCTGCGCGCCAAGGCGGCGACCGTCGTTGAGTCCGAGCTGGCCAGGCTGGACCGGCGGCTCGGCGACCTGGACGCGCGCACTCGCCGTGAGATCGCGCAGACCATGGGCAGAATCGCCGACAAGCTGCTGCACGGCCCCATGGTCCGGGTGAAGGAGCTAGCCGGCGCGCCGGGCGCCGACTCCTACGAAACGGCGTTGCGGGTGCTGTTCGAGCTCGATCCCGAGGCCGTCGAGGTGGTCTCGGCGCTTGATGATGACGTGCTGGCCTGGTCGCTGCGGGAGGCGAAGGAGTGAACGGCGGACCGCTGAGGCTGGGGACCAGGCGCAGCCCGATGGCCATGGCGCAGTCGGCGCAGGTCGCTGAGCTGCTGACCGCGCGGACTGGCAGCCGGGTCGAGATGGTCGGCCTGACCACGTTCGGGGACGTCAGCCGCGCCGATCTCGCGCAGATCGGCGGGACCGGCGTGTTCGTCAGCGGCCTGCGGGCGCGCCTGTTCGGCGGCGAGATCGACTTCGCCGTGCACTCGCTGAAGGACCTTCCGACCGGGCAGGAGGACGGGCTGCTGCTCGCCGCCGTGCCGGCCAGAGACGATCCGCGTGACGCGCTGGCCGCGCGGAACGGCGCCAAGCTCGCCGACCTTCCCGCGGGTGCCAGGATCGGGACCGGCTCGCCGCGGCGGGCTGCTCAGATTCTGCTGATGAGGCCCGACCTGCGGCCGGTCCCGATCCGCGGCAACGCGGGAACCAGGCTCGGCAAGATCGGAAGCGGCGAGGTCGACGCCGTGGTCCTCGGCTACGCGGGCCTGGCCAGGATCGGTCGGCTCGACGTCGTGACGCAGGTGTTCGAGCCCGAGGAGATGATGCCGGCGCCCGGCCAGGGCGCGCTGGCCGTGGAGTGCCTGGCCAGCCGTACCGACCTGGCCCGCCTGCTCGGCCGGGTCGACGACCAGGCCAGCCGCGCGGCCACCGAGGCGGAGCGGAGCCTGCTCGCCGCGTTGCAGGCCGGCTGTACCGCGCCCATCGGCGCGTATGCTGCCGGGACGGATGCCCTGCGGCTCGATGCGATTGTCGCGGCGCCCGACGGGGGAGAGGCACTGCGGGCGAGCATGGCCGGCCCGGCACGCGAGGCCGGGCGGATCGGCCGCGAGGTCGCTGCCGACCTGCTCAGGCGCGGTGCTGCCAGGTATACGGATGTGTCCGCAGGACACCTCACCAACGGGGACGATGCGACGTGAACCCCACGCCCGTGACGAATACGGCGGGAACGAAGGCCGGCCAGCGTGCGCCGGGTAGATCGAAGGGCGGCCTCGCCGCCCTGGTCGGAGTCGGCCCAGGCGACGAGGGCCTGCTGACCGTCAGGGCCGCGGCGCTGCTAGCCGAGGCCGACGTGGTGATCGCCGCGTCGTGGGTCAGCGAGCAGATCGCGCACCTGCTGCGGCCGGACGCGACGGTAGTGGACTCCGCGGCTGAGGACCCGGACCCGAAGCTGCTCATCAAGGCGGCCAAGTCCGGTCAGGTCGCGCTGCGGCTGTTCAGCGGTGACCCGTTCCTGTTCTCCATGGCCGTGGCCGACGCCGCGGCCTGTGCCAAGGCCAAGGTGGCGTTCGAGATCGTGCCCGGCGTGCCGGCCGCGACCGCCGTGCCCGCCTACGCCGGCATCCCGCTGACTCAGGACGTCACCGGCGAGGTGCGGATCATCCACGCTGCCGAGGTCAGCCGGATGTCGGCGGGTCCCGGCCCACTGGTGATCCTGGGCGCCGAGACCGGAATCGCCGACATCGCCAAGATGCTGATCGCCGCCGGCTGGCCGGACGGCACCCCGTTCGCGATCACCTGGAACGGCACCACGACCGACCAGCACACGGTGGTGAGCACGCTGGGCTCGGTGACGGCGGACCTCAAGGCCGCCGGGATCAGCCTGCTCACCGCGCACGGCCGCGCGATCGCCGTCGTAGGGGAGGTGGTCAGGGCACAGCCGGCGCTGTCCTGGTTCGAGACGAGGCCGCTGTTCGGCTGGCGGGTCCTCGTGCCGCGGACAAAGGAGCAGGCGGCCAGCGTCAGCGACCAGCTTCGCTCTTACGGCGCCGTTCCCGAGCAGGTGCCGACGATCGCGGTCGAGCCGCCGAGGACGCCGCAGCAGATGGAGCGCGCGGTCCGCGGCCTGGTCACCGGCAGGTATCAGTGGGTGGCCTTCACCTCGGCCAACGCGGTGCGTGCCGTCAGGGAGAAGTTCGAGGAGTACGGTCTGGATGCGAGAGCGTTCGCCGGGGTCAAGGTGGCCGCGGTCGGCGAACAGACCGCGGCTTCCCTGCGCGCGTTCGGGATCAGTCCCGACCTGATGCCGGAGGGCGGCGAGCAGTCCGCCGAGGGGCTGGCGAGCTGCTGGCCCGCCTACGACGACCTGCTCGACCCGATCAACCGGGTGCTGCTGCCGCGTGCCGACATCGCCACCGAGGGCCTGGTGGCCAGGCTGACCGAGCTGGGCTGGGAGGCCGAGGACGTGACCGCCTACCGGACCGTCCGGGCCGCGCCACCGCCCGCGCCGATCAGGGAGGCCATCAAGGGCGGCGGCTTCGACGCGGTCCTGTTCACCTCGTCGTCGACGGTCAGGAACCTGATCGGGATCGCCGGGAAGCCGCACGCGGTGACGGTGATCGCGGTCATCGGTCCGGAGACGGCCAGGACCGCGGCCGAGTTCGGGTTGCGCGTGGACGTGGTCGCGCCGACGCCGTCGACCGCGGCCCTGGTCGAGGCGCTCGCCGAGCACGGTGCGTCGATCCGCGACGCGGCCGTTGAGGCAGGCGAGCCGGTGCGGCGGCCGAGCGAGCGCCGCCGCGGCGCGCGCCGGCGGCTCAGGTAAGGAAGGCTCAGGTAAGGAAGGCTCAGGGAGAGCAGCGGACGCAGCCCGCCGCGGTCTCGCAGCCGGCTCGCCCGGGCCGGTGAGTGCCAGGCCCGCCAGGGCCGGCGAAGGGAGACGTGTCATGGCTGCTGGGTTCCCGCAGGCGCGCCCGCGCCGGCTGCGCCGGACGGCGGCGATGCGGCGGCTGGTCGCGCAGGCCAGCGTCCGCCCCGCCGACCTGGTCCAGCCGCTGTTCGTCAAGGAGGGGATCAGCGAGCCGCAGCCGGTCGCCTCGATGCCAGGGGTGCAGCAGCACTCCAGGGACAGCTTGCGCAAGGCGGCGGCCGCTGCCGTGGACGCCGGGGCCGGCGGCGTGATCCTGTTCGGCATTCCGGCCAGCAAGGACGCCCGCGGCTCGGCGGCGGACGACCCGTCCGGCATCGTCCAGCTCGCGCTCGCCGACCTCGCCGCCGACCTGGGCGCCGACACGGTCCTGATGGCTGACCTGTGCCTGGACGAGTACACCGATCACGGGCACTGCGGGATCCTCACGCCGGCCGGCGAGGTGGACAACGACGCCACGCTCGAGCGTTACGCCGCGATCGCGATCGCGCAGGCGCGGGCCGGAGCGCACGTGGTCGCGCCAAGCGGCATGATGGACGGCCAGGTCGGTGCCATCCGCGCCGCGCTCGACGCGAGCGGTTTCGGCGAGGTCGCCATCTGCGCCTACTCGGCCAAGTACGCCTCGGGGTTCTACGGCCCGTTCCGGGATGCGGCCGAGTGCGCGCCGCAGTTCGGCGACCGCGCCTCGTACCAGCAAGACCTCGGCAGCGCGGGCGAGGCGCTGCGCGAGGTGTTGCTCGATGTCGACGAGGGCGCCGATATGGTGATGGTCAAGCCCGCGCTCGCCTACCTCGACATCATCAGCCTGGTGGCGCGCTCGGTCCAGGTGCCGGTGGCGGCCTACCAGGTCAGCGGCGAGTACGCGATGGTGGAAGCGGCGGCGGCCAACGGCTGGATGGACAGGGAGCGGGTAATCGCGGAGTCGCTCACGGCGATCAAGCGCGCGGGCGCCGGGATCATCCTGACCTACTGGGCCACGGAAATGGCCGCGCGGCTCGGTTAGCGCGGGCGCGGCCGGCGGGGAGGGCAGCAGATGGTCGAGGCGTTGTTGCGGCCGAGGCGCCGCAGGGCCGGCAGCGCCATGGGGGTGGCGGCAGCCAGGTACGCCGCGCTCGGCTGGCCGGTCTGCGCCGGCGCGTGCCAGGTCGACCGCCAGCACCGGAGCGACCGCCAGCCCCGGGGTGACCGCCAGCACCGGAGCGACCGCCAGCCGCAGCACAGCGCCGGCCGCGCCTGCTCCTGCGACCGGGTCGGCTGCCCCGCTCCCGGCGGCCATCCGCTGTCGCCCGCGTGGAAGCGGGAGGCCACCGCGGACCCGGCGACCGTGCGGCGCTGGTGGGTCGCGCGGCCGCAGGCCAGCATCCTGCTGGTCACCGGCCGGGTCTTCGACGTGCTCGACGTGCCGGGCCAGGCCGGGCTGATCGCGCTGACCAGGCTCGCGGAGTCGCGGATGCGGCCGGGCCCGGTGGCCATCGGCGCACAGGAGCGGGCGCTGTTCTTCGTCACCAGCCGGGCCGCGCTGGTCGACGACGACGAGTGGTGGTCCTGTCACCTGGACTGCGAGCCGGAGTCGGTTCCGGCGGTCACGGGGCTGCGCTGGCACTGCAGGGACAGCTACGTGCCGGCTCCGCCCAGCCGGCTGGGGGACGGCACGGCGGCGCGCTGGCTGGTGCGGCCGCAGGCGACCGCGCTGCCCGACGCGCTCCGCCTGCTCGAGTTTCTGGCGGACGCGTGCGAGGAGATCGGACAATGACAGCGGAAACGAGCCGGCAGCCGTCGGGTGAGTTGTACGCGCGCGCCTGCGCGGTGCTGCCTGGCGGGGTGAACTCCCCGGTGCGGGCGTTCGGCGCGGTCGGCGGCACGCCGGTGTTCATGGCATCGGGCAGCGGCCCTTACCTGACCGACACGTGCGGCACCAGCTACGTCGACCTGGTCTGCTCGTGGGGGCCGATGATCCTGGGGCACGCGCATCCCGCCGTGACCGGCGCGCTCACCGAGGCCATCGGCCGTGGCACGTCCTTCGGAACGGTCACGCCAGGCGAGGTCGACCTGGCCGAGGAGATTATCGGTCGCGTTCCCGTTGAAAAAATAAGGCTGGTCAGCTCGGGTACCGAGGCGACGATGTCGGCGCTGAGGCTGGCCAGGGGCTATACCGGCCGCCGCCTAGTGGTGAAGTTCGCCGGCTGTTACCACGGCCACGTGGACGCGCTGCTTGCCGCCGCGGGCTCTGGCGTGGCCACCTTCGCGCTGCCGGACTCGCCCGGCGTGACCGGCACGGTCACCGCCGACACCATCGTGCTGCCGTACAACGACGCCGAGGCGGTCAGGCAGGCGTTCGCGGAGAACGGCGGCGAGATCGCCTGCGTGATCACCGAGGCGTGCCCGGCGAACATGGGCATCGTCCCCCCGTCGGCTGGGTTCAACGAGTTGCTCGCCGCGCTGTGCGGCGAGCACGGCGCGCTGCTGATCATGGACGAGGTGCTCACCGGGTTCCGGGTGACGCGCTCGGGCTGGTACGGCCGGGAGGGCGTGGCCGGCGACCTGATGACCTTCGGCAAGGTCATGGGCGGCGGGCTGCCCGCCGCGGCCTTCGGCGGGCGGGCCGAGATCATGGACCTGCTGGCCCCGGCCGGGCCGGTGTACCAGGCGGGGACGCTGTCCGGCAACCCGCTGGCCACCGCGGCCGGGCTGGCGACGCTGCGCGAGTGCACGCCCGAGGTGTACCAGAGGGTGGACGCGGCCGCGGCCGCCATCGCCGGGCTGGCGTCGGCCGCGCTGACCGAGGCGGGAGTCCCGTTCCGGCTGCAGGAGGCCGGCAACCTGTTCTCGTTCTTCCTGGGGGTAACCCGGCCGGTCAGGGACTTCGCGCAGGCGCGGTCGCAGTCGGGCGCGGCCTATGCGGCGTTCTTCCACGCGATGCTGGACGGCGGCGTGTACCTGCCTCCGTCGCCGTTCGAGGCCTGGTTCACCTCGGCGGCGCACGACGAGCGCGCGGTGGCCAGGGTCGCCGAGGCGCTGCCGGCGGCGGCGCGGGCCGCGGCGGCGGTGCTGGGCTGAACTGCCCCGGATCTGCCAGTATGTGTCTGGATCGCCGGCGGTTAGCCAGGCGTTATGCCTCTGGAGGGGACATGGCCATTCGCAACGTGATTAGCACGTTGAACAATGACGGCACGGAAGTGATGGGCCCCGGGGTCCTGATGTACCACCACCCGGGAAACGACATCATGACCGGCAGCCTGCTGACGGTGGAGAGCAACCACTTCTGCGTGCTCAAGTCGCGCGGCGCCATCTTCGACGTCTACGCGGGCGGGCAGTACCCGGTGCAGACCACGGACCGGCCGCTGATCGGCAGCATCCAGCAGGCCTTCTACAGCGGCCAGTCGCCGTGGCAGTACGAGGCGCTGTTCGTGTCGGCCGCCAAGAGCGTGGCGAAGGCGCAGGGCCTGGCGCTGTCCCGCGAGCTCGCCGAGCTGGTCTACGACGTCGACTACTACGTGCACATCGACACGAAGGAAGACGCGGTCAAGCTGGTCACCCACATGCCGTATTCGGGCCACTTCTTCACCACCGAGGGCCTCAATACCTACGCCGGCCCGGTTGTCGAGCAGGCGGTCAACCAGCTTGTCCAGCTCACGCCGCTGGAGATGGTCAACGAGCGGATCCACGAGATCACCGAGCTGGTCCGCGGCCACCTGCAGGACTTCCTGTCGATCTACGGCATTACGCTCAACGACGTCAAGGTGCTGATGCGGCCGCGGGACGAGCGGATGCGCGAGCTGATCTCGCTGCGCGCGTTCGGCCTGTCCGAGATCGAGGCGGTCAGGTACTACGTGGCCATGAAGATGGCCGAGCGCGGCCTGCTGTCGGCCCCGAACATGGCCGTCGGCGAGCCGTTCAACATCGGGCTCACCGGAGTCGGCGCGCTGCCCGGCATGCCGAACCTGGCCGACGGGCACGCCCATGGGTCTTGACGGTGCCTGACACCCTCGCCGACCGGCTGCGCAGCCTGCTCGCCTCCGACGTCTACACCGGGAAGGGCCGCCTGCGGTCGGACGACCAGCTCGTGCGCGAGCGGGTCGCGCGCGGCCTCGGCGAGGCCGCGGCCAGCATCAGGGTGCTGATCAGAAGCTGGCGGGCGGACGAGGTGCCGCCGTCGACCAGGGAGCAGCCCTTCCCGCCCGCCGAGGTGATGGAGCCGATCCGCAAGGCGGAGCGGCTGATCCGCGCGATCGACGACGTGGCCGCGGTGGTGAAGGGGCTGCCGGTGCTCAACACCGACAAGGTCTGGGACCGGGTGCGCCGGGTCGGGCTCGAGGACCTGCTCCAGTTCGACTGGAGCCTGGTCGGCGAGTCCGACGTGCTCGCGCGGGACCTGTCCGCCGTAACGGCGCTCAACGAGATCGACATCGGTGGCCACGAGGCGCGCGTGCGCAGGATCAGGGAAATCATCGGAGAGCGGCAGCGCTTCATCGAGATCTCCTGACGCCGGCCAGCGTGGGCCCCTGCCGTCGCTCTGACCACGGCAGGGGCCCACGCTGTGCGTTGCGCCTAGTGCAGGTGCACCGAGATGTGGTCGAAGTGCACGTGCTGGCCGGACGGGTTCGGGATGACCCGGTGGAAGCCGCACTCGAAGAACGCGTGCAGGCCGACCCGGTTCGGATCACCGTGCGAGTCGCCGAACTGGACCTTCGGGTTGTTCCGCCAGCAGGTCAGGTCCTCGTGGACGACGTTGGAGACGACCTCCATCGCGTCGGGGTCCTTCATCTTGTTGCGGCTGACGGTCGCGCTGACGCCGATCCAGTTCCTGATCACGCCGAGCCAGCACGAGTGCACGTGCTTGACCCAGATGCTGCCGCCGATCCAGTTGTCCTCCCACGCGCTGTACGCGGGGCTGTGGACGTGGGTGAACGGTCCGAGCGGCTTGCAGGTCAGCCCGCCGCCGCCGCCGAGCTGGCGCACGTTGTGGCCGATCCAGGCGTTGTGCACCACGACGCCGAGCGCGTCGGTCGCGAAGATGCTTCCGCCGACCCGGTCGCGGCTGGTCAGCGACGGTCGCTTCGGATGCGGGTCATCCGCGCACGGGAACGACTTCGGGTTGCACCCGAGAATCAGTGTCCCGCCCTTATGGATGACGATGTTTCCGGCCAGGTTAATGTGCGTGTGGTGCATCCCGAATACCGCTATCAGCGCCGAATGCCGCGTAATGATTAGGTTGCGGGAAATCGCGACCGGGCCGCTCCGCACGAGGCACAGGCCGCGGACGATCACGTCCAGGCTCCTGCCCCGCAGCTCACCTGGGTGCCGGCTGGTCCCGTGGCAGACGTGAGTCCGCCAGGTCGGAGCGGCCACCGCGCTGGTAACCGGACCGAGTGCCACCATGCTGACTAGCGCCCCCGCGGCCGCGATGGCGACCGGAACGCCCTTATGACGACGTAGCATTATGCATCCCCTTTTTCTTGGCCCC
>DASPZH010000535.1:0-11821 GCA_035636335.1 Streptosporangiaceae bacterium | reverse complement strand
CGCCCGACTCGGGCTGGACCGGCATGGCCGAGCTCGAGGTTGGCCCGGCCGAGATCGACCAGCTGTACCAGACTGGCACGCTCGACTCGGCCGCCGCGGCCGACCTGCCGTGCCACACCGGCCTGGTCCTGTACGCGGGTGGCGCGGGCGCGGGCAGCGCGCTCGGCCGCGTTCAGCCGGACAAGTCGGTGCGCCTGGTCCGTTGCGACCGCGACGTGTTCGGTCTGCGCGGGCGCAGCGCCGAGCAGCGGATCGCGCTCGACCTGCTGCTCGACAGCGAGATCGGGATCGTCTCGCTGGGCGGCCGGGCCGGTACGGGCAAGTCGGCGCTCGCGCTCTGCGCCGGACTGGAGGCCGTGCTCGAACGCCGCCAGTACCGCAAGGTTGTCGTCTTCCGACCGCTGTACCCGGTGGGCGGCCAGGAGCTTGGCTACCTGCCAGGCTCGGAGGCGGACAAGATGAACCCGTGGGCGCAGGCCGTCTACGACACCCTGTCCGCCGTGACCACACCGGAGGTGATCAACGAGGTGGTGGGCAGGGACATGCTCGAGGTGATGCCGCTGACCCACATCAGGGGACGGTCGTTGCACGACTCGTTCGTGATCGTGGACGAGGCGCAGTCGCTGGAGCGCGGCGTGCTGCTCACCGTCCTGTCCAGGATCGGCGCTGGGTCCAGGGTCGTGCTCACCCACGACATCGCCCAGCGGGACAACCTGCGGGTCGGCAGGCACGACGGCGTGGTCGCGGTGATCGAGAAGCTCAAGGGCCACCCGCTGTTCGCGCACGTCACGCTCGTGCGTTCGGAGCGGTCGGCGATCGCCGCGCTGGTGACCGAGATGCTCGAGGACGTCGCGATGTAACCGCCCGTTTCTGCTCCCTGGCACCCGCACCGGCGCTGGGGCGGTACGGTCGAGAACGTCATGAGCGACGTCGCCGAACCACGGGCGCGGGCCACACGAGCCCGCGCGCCAGGCCGGCCTGCCGCCAAGACCGGCACCGCGGTTTCCGTTTCCGTCGTCATGCCAGTACGCAACGAGGAGCGGAACCTTTCCGAGTCGGTCCGCCACGTGCTGGCGCAGGAGTATCCGGGCGAGCTCGAGATCGTGCTGGCGGTCGGGCCGTCGAAGGACAAGACCGAGGAGATCGCGCAACGGCTCGCGGCCGGCGACTCCAGGATCACCGTGGTCGCGAACCCGTCCGGGCAGATCCCGAACGCGCTCAACGCGGCCGTGCGCGCATCGCGGCACCCGGTGATCGTCCGGGTCGATGCCAGGTCCCGGCTGCCGGCCAGCTACATCGCTACCGCCGTGCGCGCGCTGCGCGACACCGGCGCGGTCAACGTGGGCGGTGTCCGCGCGGCGCACGGGGTGACGCCGTTCCAGCGGGCCGTGGCGTGGGCGATGACCTCGCCGGCCGGGGTCGGCCCGTCGCCGTACAACACGGGCGGCAGCGCGGGGCCGTGCGACTCGGTGTACCTGGGGGCGTTCCGCCGCGAGGCCGTCGAGGGCGTCGGCGGCTACGACGAGAAGTACCTGCGCGCCGAGGACTGGGAGATGAACCACCGGATCCGCGCGGCCGGCGGCCTGATCTGGTTCCAGCCCGAACTCAAGGTCAATTACCGGCCGCGGGGCAACCCCCGCGAGGTCGGCTCGCAGTACTTCCTGTACGGCAGGTGGCGGCGGGTGATCGCGCGCCGGCACGGCACGATCAACCTGCGCTACCTGACGCCCGCGGCCGTGCTGCTCGCCCTCGTGGGCGGGACGCTGGCCGGCATCGCCGGACTGGCCGGCCTGGCCGCCAACGCGGGAGGCTGGTGGCCGTGGCTGGCGACCGCGGGCCTGCTCATACCGCTGGCCTACGTCATCGGCGTGCTGGTCGTCACCGCCAAGGCCGGCACCGACGGCAGGCTGACCGGGCCGGCCCTGGCCTGGCTGCCGGTGGTCCTGGTGACCATGCACCTGTGCTGGGGAGCCGGCTTCCTGACCAGTTCGCGCCGGCTCGGCGGCCCCGGCCGCCGACCGTGACCACACCGTGGCCGGTGCGGCCGCTGCGCAGCGGTCAGGAGTTGCCCGGCCGGTCCGCGGCCTCGCTCAGTGGGGCCTCGCTCAGTGGGGCCTCGGTCAGTGGGGCCTCGGTCGGGGCGGTCTCGGTCAGGGCGGCCTCGGCGATCCGCAGGTCGCCCGGGTAGGTGATCTTCAGGTTGCGCTCGCTGCCCGGGACCGCGCGGACCTGGACGTCGGGCAGGTAGCGCAGCACGATGCCGCAGTCGTCCGTCGCGCGGAACGCGGCGGCGTCCGGGTCGGCCGCGGCCAGCCGGTAGGCGCGGCCGATGACCGACAGCCGGAATCCCTGCGGCGTCTGGCAGCGGCCGAGCGACTCGCGCGGCGGGATCGACGTCATCACGCCGTCGGCGAGCTGAGCGATCGTATCGGCCGTCGGGACCACCACCCCGAGCGCCTGGCAGTTCTCCAGGCCGGCTACGCAGTCGGCGATGATCCGCTGGTCGACGAGCGGGCGGGCCGCGTCGTGGAAGAGCACGTTGCAGTCCCGCCCGTCGCGGCTGAGCAGGTTGATCGCCTGGCTGGTCGACCCCGGGCGGTCGGCGCCGCCCGCGATGACGTGGCTGAGCTTGGCGTACCGGCCGGCCAGGATCCGCTCGGCCTCGCCGACCAGGCCGGCCGGCATCACGACGACGACCTCGTCGACGCCGGGCGCCGCGTCGAACGCCGCGACGCAGTGCTCGAGCAGCGTCCGGCCAGCGAGCAGTTGCAGTTGCTTCGGTGTGCCGCCGCCCAGCCTCACCCCGGAGCCGCCGGCCAGGACGACGGCCACTGTGCGCATGACCGGACCCTACCCAGTCGCGGACCAGGTCGCGCAGTTGCCCCGAGCAGACCGGGCTGCGCAGGCCGGGGTGCGCGGGGGCCCGGTGCGCGCGGGCCGGGGTGGGCGCAGGCCGCGTTGCACGGCGCGCTGACCGAGCAGACGCTCCAGTTTTGGCCAAAACAGCGGCAGCCATGCCGATCTTAGTACGCTGAGTAATTGAACAATTGCAGTAAGTAACTCTCGCGTTATGGAGGCTCAGATCGTCTCCGGACTGAAGCGCCCGGCGAGCGGAAAGGTCACGGCAGGCCTTGGTCTCGGGCGGGAACCGGGTGGCGCGGCACCGCGGCTGGCGGTGCTGTGCGGCGAGGCCGTGTCGGCGGCCCGCAGGGCCGGGCGCGGGCTCGGCCGCTGGGCCGTCGGACGGTCGATCTCGCCGAACTCACTGGTCGGCATCTCGCTGCTGTTCGCGATCTGCGCGGCGGCGTGGTTCAGCGCGGGACCGGGCGCCGGCGGCGCCCGGGGCCTGATCGCGGCCGGGGGCTGGCTGCTCGGGCTCGGTGCCGCCCGGTCGCTCGCGGCGTTCGCGGCCGGCCAGTCGGCGTCCGCGGGAGGCCAGGTGGCGAAGGGGTCGCCGCCTGGCCGGCGGGTCAGCCGAGCGCGGCTCGCCCGAGCGCGGGTCAGCCGAGCGCGGGTCAGCCGAGCGCGGGTCGCCCAGACGGGGGATGACAGCACCGACTGGCTTGTTCTGCCCGTGACGCGGGAAGGCGCCGACTCACCCGGCGGTGTCCCGCCGGACGGCGGGCCATCCCGGGATCGACCCCCGGATTCCCGGGTCGGTCCCGAGACCGACCCGGTGGCCGACGGAGTGCCGGCGGAGGGGGTGCCGGCGGAGGGGGTGCCGGCGGCCGGGGTGACGGCGGGCAGTGCGACCGCGGCCGGGTTCGGCTGGATGGCGGCGGTGTGCTCGGTCGCCGCCGAGTGCGCCGTCTACGGCGGGATGGCCGCCGGCGGCGGCCAGGGAACGCCGATCGGGATGTGGCCGCTGGCCGTCCTGACCGTCGCGTCGACCGGGCTCGCCGAACTGCTCGCGGCGTGCCGTGCGGCGGCGGTGACCTCCGGGCAGTGCCGGGAGCTCGGCGTGAACCCGGCCGTCAGGCGATGGGCGGGCAGGCTGCTCCGGCCGCCGGTCGGCGCCCGGGCGCTGCTCGCCGTGGCGGGGTTCGCGCTCGCGGGACCGGAGGCGGCACTGCTCACGGTGTGCGCCGCGGAGATGATCTCGATCGCCGCCACGATCGCGTTGCTCGGGAAGATCGCCGCGGCCGGGGGCTACGGCACGTCCGGCGGGGTGCTGGCGTTCAGGGACGACGGCGCGGCGGCCCGGTGGGCGGGCAGGCTGGTGCAGGGCACGCTGATTCCGCTGCCGCCCGCGTTCGCCGGCCTGATCGCCACGGCGCTGCTGGCCGCGCTCGGGCTGCGTGACCTGCCTGGCTTCATCGCGCTGACCCCGCCCGTCGTGATGATGCTCGCCTCGCCCGGATCGAGCCATCCGCACGACGGGCGATTCGACTGGCTGGTGCCGGTCCTGCTCGCGGCCGCGCAGTACGTGTACGCCGGCGCGCTCGGCTTCGCCCTGGCTGTGCCCGGTCCGGTGGTCTTCTCGGCCTGCGCGCTGACGTTCCTGTGGTACGCCAGCCTGACGGCGCCGGGGGGAGCGGGCCCGGGGGGAGCGGGCCCGGCGGGCCGGGAGGGCTCGGGTATCGGCTGGGAGTCCCGGCTGTTCGCCGTCGGCCTCGCCGCGACATTCGGCTTGACCACGTTCGGGTACGTTGGGCTGGCAACATATCTTGGTGTGCTCATCGGCCGGAAAGTTATGATCGGCTACCTCGTGCCCAGGGAGGACGACGACCGGTGATCGGCATGGTTCTCGCCGCGGGAACGGGGCGCAGGCTCCGGCCCGACACCGAGGGGCGGCCCAAGGCGCTGCTGCCGGTGGCCGGCGAGACGACGATCCTGGATATCGCGCTGCGCAACCTGGCGGCGGCCGGCCTCACCGAGGTGGTGATCGTCGTCGGCTACGCGGCCGGAATGGTCGCCGATCGCGTTCCGGAGCTGGAGCGGGTCTACGGCCTGTCGATCGACCTCGTGTTCAACGAGCGCGCCGAGGAGTGGAACAACGCCTACTCCCTGTGGCTCGCGCGGGAGTACTTCGGGCGCGGCGTCATGCTCGTCAACGGCGACACCGTGCACCCGGTGAGCGTGGAGAAGACGCTGCTCGCGGCGAGCGCATCGAGGCGGCCGGGCGGGACGGACCAAGTCGGCGCCGGGGCCGGCGACGGGAGCCGGCGTGAGCCCCTGCTCGGCCGCCTGATCATCGCGATCGACGATGTCAAGTCGCTGGCCGACGAGGAGATGAAGGTCGTGCTCGACGACGAGGGGATGCTGCTGCGGATCACCAAGGTGATGGACCCGGCGCACGCGCACGGCGAGTACATGGGCGTCACGCTGATCGAGCCGGCCGCGGCCCTCGCCCTGGCCGACAGCCTGGAGGCCACCTGGCGCAGCGATCCGAGCCGGTTCTACGAGGACGGGTTCGCCGAGTTCTGCGAGCGGGGCGGCGCGGTGCTCGCCGCGCCGATCGGCGCGGTCGACTGGGTCGAGGTGGACAACCACGCGGACCTGCGCCGGGCCAGGGAGATCGCCGACCGCTGCTAGTCTCGCCGATACCGCCTGCCCCGCCCCGCGGTGCATCCTCAAGGAGCCTCATGCCGCTGCTGGCGAGAATGCTCGCCGCCCCGCTGGTCATCGACGTCAGGGCGGGGGCGATCGGCGGCCTCGGCGAGCTGCTGACCGAGCGCAGGATCGCGACGCAGGGCCGGGTCGCCGTCGCGGTTGGCCCCGGTCAGGGCGAGTCCATCCTGGCCGAGTTGCGCCTCGGCGACGCGGAGGTGTTCCGGGTCGGCGACGGCAGTCACGACAGCGCCGCCGACCTGGGCCGGAAGCTGAGGGCGGGTGCCTACGAGGCCCTGGCCGGCATCGGCGGCGGCAAGACGATCGACGTCGCCAAGTTCGCCGCGCACATGGCCGGCCTGCCCATGGTCGCGGTCGCGACCAGCCTGGCCCACGACGGGATCGCGTCGCCGGTCAGCACGCTGAGCCATGAGTCGGGTACCGGCTCCTACGGCGTCATGCCGCCGGTCGCCATCGTCGTCGACCTGGACCGGGTGCGGTGCGCCCCCGGCGGGCTGTCCACGGCCGGCATCGGCGACGTGGTCAGCAACCTGTCCGCGGTCGCGGACTGGGAGCTGTCGGCGGCCGACACCGGCGAGCCGGTCGACGGGCTGGCGGTCGCGATGGCCCGGTCGGCGGCCCACGCGGTGCTGCACGAGCCGGGCCCGACCGGATCCGACGAGTTCCTGACCGTGCTGGCGGAGGCGCTGATCCTGTCCGGCATGGCGATGGCCGTGGCCGGATCGAGCCGCCCGGCCAGCGGCGGCGACCACGAGATCATGCACGCGATCAACCAGCTCTACCCGGGCACGGCCAGCCACGGCGAGCTGGCCGGGCTCGGGGCGCTGTTCTGCACGCACCTGCGCGGCGACGCCGGGCAGGCCGCGGCGATATCGTCCTGCCTGGGGCGGCACGGCCTGCCGCGGCTGCCCGCCGAGGTCGGCCTGTCCGCCGGGCAGTTCACCGCCGCGGTCTGCCACGCCCCGGCGACCAGGCCGGGCCGGTACACGATCCTCGAGCGCCTCGCCCTGTCGCCCGCCGAGGCGGCCAAGCGAACGGAGGAGTATGTCAGGGCCATCGCTGGCTGAGCTCAGGGAGAAGGGCCAGCCGCAGGCGGTGCTCGACCGGCTCAACGACGAGCACTGGTTCGGCCGGCTCTACGGCCGCAAGCTCTCCCCCTACGCGACCTGGGTGTTCGCCCGCCTGGGCTGGTCGCCGAACGCGGTCACGGCCGCGTTCATCGCGTGCGGGGTCGCGGCGGGCGTGGTGATCGCGTTCGGCGGCCTGGCCACGGCGGTGGCCGGGGCCGTGCTCGTCCAGCTCTACCTGATCTTCGACTGCTCCGACGGCGAGCTCGCCAGATGGAGCAACAGAAAGTCCGCGGCCGGTGTCTACCTCGACGGAGTCGGTCACTACCTGGGCGAGAGCGCCCTGCTGGTCGGCCTGGGCTTCCGCGCGCAGGGTGAGCTGACCGTGGCGGGCGGGTACGTCACCGCCGGCGTTGCCGCCGCGCTGCTCGCCATGCTCGTGAAGGCCGAGACCGACAACGTCGTGGTCGCCCGCGCCAAGGCGGGCCTGCCGGCCGCGCACGGCGACGACGCGCTGACGCCGGCCAGCGCGGGACTGGCCAGGGCCAGGAGGCTGGCCGCGGTCCTGAAGATCCACCGGATCACCCACGCGATCGAGCTGTCGGTGCTGGTCCTGATCGCCGCCATCGCCGACGCGGTGCGCGGTGACCTGACCGCGACCCGGGTGCTCGTGATCGCGTGCCTGGTCGTGGCGGCCCTGATGACGGCCGCGCACCTGGTGGCGATCATGGCGTCGAGGCGGTTGCGTTGAAGCTGTCGATCGTGATCTTGACCATGGGCAACCGGCCGGACGAGCTGACCCGTGCGATCCAGAGCACGGCGCCGTTGCGGGCCGCCGGCGCCGACCTCGTGGTCGTCGGCAACGGCGCCGACGCCGGGCCGGTGCCGTCCGGGGCGACGGCGATCAGGCTGGCCGAGAACGCCGGCGTGGCGGGGGGGCGCAACGCGGGCGCGGCCGCGTGCGGCGGCGACGTGGTGCTGTTCCTCGACGACGACGGCTGGTATCCCGAGCCGGCGGCGCTCGGTGAGCACGTCGCGGCCCGGTTCGCCGCCGACCCGCGGCTCGCGGTGCTGTCGTTCCGCGTGGCCGACCCGCACGGCGGCCCCGGCGGGCGCTGGCACGTGCCGCGGCTGCGGGCCTCCGACCCCGAGCGGTCCTCGGTGGTCACGACCTTCGCCGGCGGCGCGTGCGCGATCAGGCGGTCGGCGTACCTGGAGGCCGGCGGGCAGCCCGAGGCGTTCTTCTTCGGGCACGAGGAGACCGACCTGTCGTGGCGGCTGATGGACCTGGGCTACCGGCTCGAGTACGACGCCGAGGCGGTCATGTGCCACCCGCCCGTCCGCAACGCCCGGCACGCGACGTGGTACCGGACCGAGGCCAGGAACCGGGTCTGGGTCGCGCGGCGGAACCTGCCCTGGCCGCTGGCGCTGGTCTACCTGGCCGACTGGGTGCTGATCACGCTGGTCAGGGAACGGTCGTCGGGAGCGCTCCGGGCCTGGCTGGCCGGCTTCGCCGAGGGCTGGCGGCTGGACCCCGGCCCGCGCCGCCCGATCAAGCTGGCCACGGCCTGGCGGATGACTCGGGTCGGCCGCCCTCCGATCGTCTGATCCCGGGCCTTCCGGATCAGTCGCCGGAGGCGGGCCGGGCGAGGTCGGCGTGGGCGGTTTGCCAGGTTTGATACCAGTGGGCGAACCAGGGGTGGGCGGCCGACAGGGGGACGATGTAGCTGACCGTCTGGGCGTAGTAGAAGCGCTGGCGATCCGGGTTCAGGTTGCGCAGGGTCTGGACGTTGCTGGCCCGGTCGGCCAGCTTGACCAGGACGGCGTCCCGCGGCGCGGAGGCGAGTCGGCGCAGACTGGCCAGCTTGACCGAGGGCCGGTCCTCGCCGGGCCCCGGCTTGGGGATGGTCACCCAGCTTACGAGCTCAGCGACCCGCGGGCCGAACCGGCCGGCGAGTTCCTCGCTGGTCGTCGCCGTGTCCTCGACGACGTCGTGCAGCACGGCCGCGACGAGCACGCCGGTGTCCCTCACCCCGGCACCGGCGACGAGAACCTCGAGCGCCTCGAGCAGGTGCTCCAGGTAGGGGGCGCCGGTCGGGCGGCGTTGGTCGCCGTGCCTGGACCGCGCGAAGGCGATCGCCTCGCCGACCCGGCCGATGGTCTGGTCCGGCAGCAGCTCGCGCATTCCCGCGATGGCGGCATCCGGAGAGTGCCAGTTGGTGAAGGTCTGCACGAGCTCATTCTGGCCGGCCTGCCTGCCTCAGTGGCCGCCCAGCGGACCGCGGAAGGCGCCGGAGTCGCGGCAGACGTTCGCGCCCGCGCTGATGCCGCCGTACCGCCTGGACAGGCCGGACAGCACCGATGGCGGTGGCCCGCCCCGCCGGGGGGTCGCGGCGGCACTGCTCTGACCCTGCTGGCCGGCCGTCCCCTGGCCGTGGCGCGTCCTTGGCAGCTTCGTGTCGTGCGCGATCGCTCGGAACAGGGGACGGGCCTGGGCCGACCACCGGACCCAGTCGGGGTTCGGCGGATAGGTGACGACGGGGACCTGGACGAAGTGGACGGCGCGCAGCGGCAGCTTCCGCAGGCTCTGCGCGAGCGCGATCATCGTGCTCTGACTCAGCCCGCTGTCGGTCGTCAGCGAGCCGGCGATGTCGGAGACGACCTTGATAACCCGCGCCGGGTCGCCGAGCAGGTTGGCGCGCTTGGCCTCCTGGGCGACCGAGGCCATCAGGTACTGGTCCCGCTGGATGCGCTCCAGGTCCGAGCCCGCGCCGATGTACCTGACCCGCCAGTAGGCCAGCGCCTGCGACCCCATCACATGGTGCATGCCGCGGGACAGGTGCAGTTTCGAGCGCCGGTCGTTGACCGGGTACGGCAGGCAGATGCTGACGCCGCCGAGGTCGTTGATGGCGCGCTCGAAACCGGTGAAGTTGAGCTCGGCGAAGTGATCGAGCCTGACTCCGGTCGTCTGCTCGATCGTCTTCCACAGGCAGCCTGGACCGCCGGCCGAGAAGGTCTCGTTGATCTGCTCGACCTGCCCCGGCTGCGCGGTCTGCCCTGGCGCGCCCGCGGTCCGCGGGCAGGCCAGCACGGGCACGACGGAGTCGCGCGGGATGCTCAGCACGATCGCCCGCCGCAGTCCCGGCGACAGGTGCAGGACCAGGACCGTATCGGAGCGCTGGCCCGTGATGCGCGCGCCGAACTTCGAGTTGCGGCCGTTGCGGGTGTCGGAGCCGATCACCAGCAGGTTCAGTGAGTGGTCGAATTCGCGCGGCCTGGTTCCCAGGCCGGTCACCCGCACGTGCTGGATCTTGCCGAACACGTCACGGTAGACCGCGTACGCGGCCAGGATCCCGGCGACCAGGACGACGGCGACCGCGACCGCGGTCCAGCCCAGCAGGCGAGGGCCGCGCGTGCCCCTCGGCGCGCGCCCCCCGGCGTGCTGGTGTTCGTCCCCGTTCCCCATCGCTCTCGGGCAGGTTCTTAGCCAGCCCGGACGGTTTTAACCACGTCAGCGGCCGCCGGCCGCCTGGTGACCGGCCCGCCGTCAGCCGCCGGCGCTGAGGAACGCGGTCCCGTAGCCCTTGCAGGGGTTGGTGCTGCCCTGGTATCCGCCGAACTTGCCGGCCAGGTTCCCGACCGGCTGCGAGGGCGCGGGCCCGAGTTTCGTGAAGTCAGAGCCGAGAATCAGGGTCACCGTCTCTGCTCCCAGGGTGCCTGTGCTGACCTGCTTCAACGTCACGTTCGGCAACTGCGCCGCGACGGTCTTCGCGGCGGCCAGGTCGGCGGGACCGCCGTACTCGATGACCGACGTGGTGTAGTTGTAGTCGGTGGCGCCGCTGGGGGTCGTCGCGCTTGCCGTAGCGAGGATGTGGAAGCCGCGGCCGCTTAGTGCCGTCGTCGTGGCGCCGGCGATGCCGGGCACGCCTGACCCGTTGAGGACGTTGACGCTGACACTGGACGCGCTGAGCAGCTTGGTCGGCTGAGCCTTCTTGCCCTTGCCGCTGCCCTGCTTCTTGCCGGCCGCGGTCTTCGGCACCGCCCGGTCGCGCTGAATCGCGGCGAACAGCGGCTGGGTCTGGGCCGTCTCGAATTCGACCCAGTTCGGGTTGGCCGGATAGTTGACCACCGGCACCTTGATGAACTGGATCGACTTCTTCGAGATACCGCTGAGGCTCCGCGCGATCGTCACCATCCGCCCGGGTGTCAGGCCCTCGTCGGTGGTCAGCGCGTGCGACCTGGAGATGGCATTGATGATCGCCCAGGTCTTGCTGAAGCTGTGCAGGACGCCGGTCTTGAGTATCTTCTGCACCAGGCCGACCATGAGAAGCTGATCGCGCTGGATCCGCTGGAGGTCAGAACCCAGGCCGAAGCCCTCGCGCAGCCGCCAGAACTCCAGCGCCTTGTACCCCTTGAGCACGTGCCAGCCGGCGCTCAGCTTCAGCCGGTCGTACCGGGTCTCGCGGATGCGCGTCGGCAGGCAGACCGGCACCCCGCCGATCGCGTTGACCACGCTGATGAAGCCGGTGAAGTTGAGCTGGATGAAGTTGTCCAGGTGGATGCCGGTCGTGTGCTCGATGGTCTTCCACAGGCAGTTCGCTCCGCCCGCGGAGAAGCTGCTGTTGAGTTGCTCGATCGAGCCCGGGGCCGCGTTCTGCCCGGGGAAGCCTCCCGGCTCGGGCGGGCAGGAGTAGATCGGCACCACCGTGTCGCGCGGGAAGCTGAGCACGGTGACGCCGCCGCCGCCCGGCGAGATGTGCGCGACCATCACGGTGTCGGACCGCTGGCCCTGTGCGGGGCCGCCGATCTTGCCGTTCCGCCCGGAGCGGCTGTCGGACCCGATCACGAGCAGGTTCAGGGCATTGTTGAGCTTCTTCGGGCGGTCGCCCTGGCCGGTGATGGCCTCGCGACTGATGCCGTCCCACACGTTGTGGTACTTGGCGTACGCGTACAAGGTGCCGCCGACGAGCACGACCGCAAGGCCGGCCGCCAGCCAGCCGGTCAGCAGCATGCCGACTGAGTACCTTCGGGAGCCACGACCGCGGCGCATGCCGTAGCGCGTCATCGGTCCCTCCGAGCGGTTTCCATTGCCGGCTGCCGCTGCGCCGGGCGGGCGTTTCGGCCCCATGGTACGCCGTCGGCACGGGAAAAAAGCCCACTAAGCGTCACGTCGGAGTCGGCGG
>DASPZH010000534.1:0-11012 GCA_035636335.1 Streptosporangiaceae bacterium | reverse complement strand
GCGTTCGACCGGATTGACCGCGCGCCTGACGAGCGGCGGCGCGGCATCACGATCAACCTGGCACACGTGGAGTACGAGACCGCGACCCGCCACTACGCCCACGTCGACATGCCGGGGCACGCCGACTACGTCAAGAACATGATCACGGGAGCCGCGCAGGTCGACGGCGCGATCCTGGTCGTCTCGGCGCAGGACGGCACCATGCCGCAGACCAGGGAACACGTGCTGCTCGCCCGGCGGGTGGGGGTGCCCGCCCTGGTCGTGGCGCTGAACAAGGCCGACCTGGCCGACCCTGAGCTGCTGGACCTGGTCGAGCTCGAGGTCAGGGAGCTGCTGTCGGGCCACGGCTACCCGGGCCACGAGGTGCCGGTCGTGCGGGTCTCCGCGCTGAAGGCGCTGCACGGCGACCCGCTGTGGACGGCCAGGCTGCGGGACCTGCTCGACGCGGTCGACGAGGCCATCCCGGTGCCCCCGCGGCCGGTCGACCGGCCGTTCCTGATGCCGGTCGAGAGCGTGCTCACGATCACGGGCCGCGGCACCGTCGTGACCGGCAAGGTCGAGCAGGGGGTCATCCGCCTCGGCCAGCCGGTCGAGGTTCTCGGCCTGGGCCCGACCGTCACCTCGGTCTGTACCGGACTGGAGACGTTCGGCAAGCGGCTCGAGACCGCCCAGGCCGGGGACAACGCGGCGCTCCTGCTGCGCGGGGTGCGCCGCGGTGACGTGCGCCGCGGCCAGGTTGTGGCCGAGCCGGGGACGGTGCGGCCCCGCCGCCGGTTCACGGCCCGGGTCTACGCGCTGACCAGCCAGGAAGGAGGCAGGCATACGCCGTTCTTCAGCAATTACCGGCCGCAGTTCTTCTTCCGCACCACCGACGTCGTCGGCACGGTCGACCTCGGTCCGGCCGAGATGGTGCCGCCGGGCGGCACGGCCGAGATCGCGGTCGAGCTCGGCCAGCCGGTCGCCATCGCCCAGGGTCAGCAGTTCGCGATCCGCGAGGGCGGCAGGACCGTCGGCGCGGGCACGGTCAGCCGCCTGCTCGACGGCTGACCGCGGCACTCGTCGGGCCCGGCCAGGGCAGCTATCCCAGCCCTGGCCGGGCACCGCAGCCGCGGGTGGCGGCCAGCCGGCGCATGGCCAGGTTCATCTGCGCGGCCGACGGCGGCAGCGGCAGGCCGGGTGAGCACCGGCACTGGAAGGCGTCCAGGGCCAGCGCCACGAACCGGCGCCAGGCGTCCGGGGCGTCGGCGCGGGTGACCTGGCCGACCGCGGCGCTAGCGATCAGCAGCAGCAGCAGGTCTTCGCCGACGAAGTCCTCGCGCAGCCGCCCGGCCGCCTTGGCCCGGTCGATGAGCTCGACGACGCGGGCGTTGGCCATGGCGCGCAGTTCCTCGATGTGCCCGTCGGCGGACAAGGTCATCGACAGCAGGTCGGAAAGACCCCGGTCGGCGGCCTGAAGCTCGCAGATCCGGTAAACGTAGCCGACGAAACCGGCCCACGGGTCGACCGCCGCGAGCGCATCGGCGGCGGCCTCCGCGTACTGGGTCACCTTCTCGACCAGGGCGGCGGCGATAAGCTGCTCGCGGCCGGGAAAGCGCCGGTACAGCGTCGCGATGCCGACCCCGGCCCGGCCGGCGATCTCTTCGAGCGGCGCCTCGAGGCCGTGCTCGGCGAACACCTCGCGGGCCGCTTCGATGATCGCTGCCCTGTTGCGCGCGGCATCGGCCCGCAAACGTCGCCGCTCCGGGCCAGCGTCGGCCTCGTTCTCGTGGTCGCACCGCTGGTCAGCCCCCATCGCACCATCGTAAGTCATGCGGAGGGCACCCTCCGGAATCTGCTAGGGTTCAGATGTTCCGGAGGCGACCCTCCATATATCGTTTCAGCCGGGCGCCATCCACGCAGCGCGAGTAGCCCACAGTGGGCCGCGCGCAGGGCACACACCGGACGGAGAGCGGAGAGCCATGAGCGAGCAGAGCAACGGAGCTACCTCCACCGCCCAGGCCGACGTGGCCGGGCTGCTGGCCGACGGAAGCATGGCCGGCCGGTGGGCGGTCGATCCGGCGGGCACGACCATCGAGTTCGGTGTCAAGCACTTCTGGGGAGCCATCATCGTGCGCGGATCGCTGGGCACTGTTACCGGCGAGGCCACCGTTGGCGCGGACGGTGCGGTTACGGGAACGCTGACCGTCGATGCCACCGCGCTTGATACCGGCAACAAGCAGCGGGACCGGCACCTGCGCTCGGCGGACTTCTTCGACGTGGCGAATCACCCCCGCGTCGTGCTGACCGTGACCTCCGCGAAGCCAGCCGGGCCTGACCGTCCCGCCGAGCTAGCCGGCCGGGGCACGCTCGAGGCGGCCGGGCATGTCGAACCGGTCGAGTTCACCGCGCACGTCGACGAGGCGAGCGCTAGCGCTGCTGTCCTGCGCGCCGAACTGGCCGTCGACCGGACCAGGTTCGGCATGACCTGGAGTCCGCTGCGGGTCGCCGCCCCGATGGCCCGCGGCACGGTCGTCGCGCGGCTTGTCCGCTCCTAGCAAGCACCCGGAGACGGAGAGCAGCCACATGGAAGCCGGCCCCGAGGCCTGGATCAGCGCCCTGCGCCACTCGCATGATGGCCTTCGCGCTACGGTCGAGCCGCTCACGCACGACCAGGTCCAGCGGCCGTCCTACGCCAGCGAATGGTCGATCGCGCAGGTTCTCAGCCACCTCGGCTCCGGGGCGGAGATCTTCGCGATGTTCCTCGACGCCGGCCTGTCCGGGGCCGAGCCGCCCGGCCGGGATGCGTTCCCGCCGATCTGGCAGGCATGGAACGACCGGAGCCCGCAGGCCCAGGCGACCGACGCGCTGGTGGCGGACGCGGCGCTCGTCGGACGGCTTGAGTCGCTCGACCCCGACGAGCGCGCCGGCATCCGGCTGCTGCTGTTCGGGATGGACCTGGACGTGACCGGCCTGGCCAGGCTGCGGCTGGGCGAGCATGCCGTGCATAGCTGGGACATCGCGGTCGCGCTCGACCCGTCGGCCACGGTGGCCGCCGACGCCGTCAGCCTCATCGTCGACTCGCTCGGCCCGCTCGTGGCCAGGGCCGGCAAGCCCGGCGGCAGGCACTTGACCATGCGGCTGGTCACAACCGGCCCCGAGCGCTCGTTCACGCTCGCCGTCGGCGACGGCGTCACGCTCGAGCCAGTCGGCCCTGCCGACCCCGGCGACGCTGCCGACCACGCCGGCGGGCTGCCCGCGCTCCGGCTGCCGGCCGAGGCGCTCGTCCGCCTCGTCTACGGCCGCATGGACACCGCCCACACGCCTGACGTCCAGGCCACCCGGGTCGACCTCGACGGCCTACGGCAGATCTTCCCCGGGTTCTGACTGCCGCCTGGCAGGCAACTGCGACTACGACTACGACTACGACTACGACTACGACTAGAAAGGAATCTCAGGTGCATCTGTCTGTCAAGGCACGCGACCTCCCGGGCCGAGTCACCACGGGGGGTTACGTACTCCACTCCGGCCTGGAGAAGTGGCACGGTGACCAGGCTCGCGCCGAGGCCGTGCACCGGATGGCCGCCAGCGCCTTCCCGGTCCTGAAGGACGTCCCGCCGGCCCGGTTCCTGCGCGTGCTCGCCGCCGGCGAGATCGTCGTCGGAACGGCCCTGATCGTGCCGGTCATTCCCGGCGCGCTGGCCGGCGCCGCGCTGACCGGGTTCTCCGGCGCGCTGTTGGCCATGTACGGGCGCACCCCGGCGCTGCGCAGGCCAGGCAGCATCTGGCCGAGCCAGGCCGGCATCGGGGTCAGCAAGGATGTCTGGATGCTCGGCATCGGACTCGGCCTGATGGCCGGCGCGATCACCGACCGCAGGAACGGCAGCTAACACCGACCGCAGGAACGGCAGCTAGCAGCCGGCCGCTCGGCTGCGGCGAGTCAGGCGGACGCTGTCGGTGCCAGCGGCTAGGTTCGGCCCATGCGGTCCGCGGAGTTGCCCGACATCGAGCCAGCGTCGCTGCGCGCCGGGGTTGACCCGGGCTCCTACTTGCGCGGCGTCCGGTACGCCGGCCAGGGCGCCGTCATCCAGATGCGGTGGGAGCAGTCCCAGCACGCGCTCCAGGGCCTCGTGCGCGGCAGCTCGGGCAGCTTCTACACGACGATCGCCTACTTCTCTCCCGCGGCCGCCTCCTCACCCGGCACCGCGGCCGCGCTGCGGTTCTCCAGCGGCGTTTGCAGCTGCCCGGTCGCGGCCGACTGCAAGCACGTCGTGGCGCTGGTCCTGACCGCGGCCGGCCAGGGCGCCGGTCACGCGGCCCGCCAGGTCCGCGCCGCGGCATCCGGCAGCGGCCGGGCCGCGGTCGCCCGGCCGGCGCCCGTCCCGCAGCCGCCGCCGGTGCCGCCCTGGCAGACCACGATCGACTCGCTGCTCGCCTCGTCGCCCGGCGGCGCCGCCGGCCGCGGCGACGTGCCGCTGGCAATCGAGCTGACGCTCGTCCCCGCGGCGCCGCAGGGACACCGGGGATCGCGGCGGCCAGAGCCCGATCCCCCGCCCCGGCTGACCGCCCGGCTGGTCGAGCCGCGCGGCACCGGCTGGGTGGGCGGCTCGCTGAGCTGGGCGAAGCTGGACTCGCTGCGATGCTACGGCGGCTACGGCGCCGAGCAGGTCCGGGTGCTCCAGGAGATCTACGCCCTGTACCGGTACAGCAGCGGCAGGGTTGGCTACTACGGCTACAGCGACGAGAAGTACATCGACGTCGGCGCGTTCCAGTCCCGGCAGCTCTGGCCGCTGCTGGACGACGCCGGCTCGGCCGGGCTGCGGCTGGTCCACCGGAGCAGCAAGCTCGGCGACGTGCCGCAGTACGGACAGGCGCGGGTCTGCCTCGACGTGAGCGACCGCCCAGGCGGCGCGCTGGTGATCTCGCCCGCCGTGGACGGGCTGCCGCCCCATGGCGTGCCGGTCAGGTTCATCGGCAGCGAGGGACACGGGCTCGTCTACGCTGACCGGGCGGAGACCGAGGCCAGCGCTGACTGCGGCCGCTGGCACATCGGGCTGGCCAGGCTCGCGAAGGCGGTTCCCGCGCCGCTCCAGCGGATGGTGCTCGCGGGCGAGCGGCTGGAGGTGCCCGCGGCCGAGCGGTCAACGTTCCGTGACGGCTACTACCCGCGGCTGCGCCAGGCGGCGCCGGTCATCTGCACCGACGGCACCTTCACGCCGCCGGTGATCTCGGGCCCGACGCTCGTGCTGCGGGCCAGCTACCTGCCCGGCCACCGGGTCGACGTCGGCTGGCAGTGGTCCTACCAGGTGGGCGACGCCCGGCTGCGGCTACCGGCGGACCGGGCGGCCGCCCAGGACGGCGGCTACCGTGACCTGGCGGCCGAGCAGGACATCGTGGCTGGCCTCGACGGCCCGGTAGCGAACCTGGGGCTGGTCACGGCCGATCCGCTCGGGCCCGAGCTTGTCCCGCAGGTCCGGCTTGACGGGATCGACACGATGCGGTTCAGCACCGAAGTGCTGCCGCTGCTGGCCGGCCAGCCGGGCATCGCGGTCGAGGTCACCGGGGACCAGGCCGACTACCGCGAGGCCAGCGACTCGCTCGAGATCGGCGTGTCCGCGGACGCGATATCCGGTGACGCGGACTGGTTCGACCTCGGGATCACGATCAGCGTCGACGGGCGGAGCGTGCCGTTCGCCGACGTCTTCGTCGCGCTCAGCCAGGGCCAGTCGCACCTGCTGCTGCCCGACGGCGCCTACTTCTCGCTGGACAAGCCCGAGCTTCAGGCACTCGCCCGGCTCATCGCCGAGGCACGCTCCCTTCAGGACGTCCCCGGCGACGACCTGCGGATCAGCCGGTTCCAAGCCGGGCTGTGGGAGGAACTCACCGAACTCGGCGTGGTCAGCCGCCAGGCAGCGGCGTGGCGGCGGCAGGTAGACGGCCTGCTCACGCCCGGCTCGGTCGAGCCGCGGCAGCCCCCCGCCGCCCTGCGGGCGGAGCTTCGCCCGTACCAGCTCGACGGGTTCCGCTGGCTGGCATTCTTGTGGGAGCACAAGCTCGGCGGCATACTGGCCGACGACATGGGGCTCGGCAAGACGCTCCAGTCGCTCGCGCTGATCTGCCACGCGAGGCAGGCGGACCCGGACGGCGCGCCGTTCCTCATCGTCGCGCCCACCAGCGTGGTGCAGAACTGGGCGGCCGAAGCGGCCAGGTTCGCGCCCGGCCTGCGCGTGGTGTCGGTCCGCGAGACCGAGGCGCGCAGCGGCCGGCCGCTTGGCGACGTCGTCGCCGGCGCGGACGCCGTCGTCACCTCCTATGCGCTGCTGCGGATCGACATCGCCTCGTACGCGGCGGCCGCCTGGGCCGGCCTGTTCCTGGACGAGGCTCAGTTCGCCAAGAACTACCGATCCAAGCTCTACCAATGCGCACGACGGCTGCCGGCCAGCTTCAAGCTCGCGATCACCGGAACTCCCATGGAGAACAACCTGATGGAGCTCTGGGCGCTGCTGTCGATCACCGCGCCTGGGCTGTTCCCGAACCCCGACCGGTTCCGGGACTACTACGCAAAGCCGATCGAGAAGTCCGGCCAGGCCGAGCTGCTGGCCCAGCTCCGCCGCCGGATCAGGCCGCTGGTCATGCGCCGCACCAAGGAACAGGTGGCCCGCGACCTGCCCGCCAAGCAGGAACAGGTGCTCGAGGTCGACCTGCACCCGCGGCACCGCAAGCTGTACCAGCTCCAACTGCAGCGGGAACGGCAGAAGGTGCTCGGCCTGATCAATGACCTGAACGCCAACAGGTTCACGATCCTGCGCTCACTGACGCTGCTGCGCCAGCTCAGCCTGCACGCCGGGCTGGTCGACGGGGAGCAGGAAGCCATCCCGAGCAGCAAGATCGACGTGCTGATCGAGCAGCTCGGCGACGTAATCGGCGGCGGCCACCGCGCGCTGGTGTTCAGCCAGTTCACCCGGTTCCTCGCGGTGGTGCGCCAGGAGCTCGACGACCGCGGCATCGCCTACTGCCATCTCGACGGCAAGACGCGCGACCGGGCAGCGGTGCTCGAGCGCTTCGCCTCAGGCACGGTCCCCGTGTTCCTGATCAGCCTCAAGGCCGGCGGCTTTGGGCTGAACCTGACTCAGGCCGACTACTGCTTCCTGCTCGACCCGTGGTGGAACCCGGCGACCGAGGCCCAGGCCGTGGACCGCGCGCACCGGATCGGCCAGAAGCGGAACGTGATGGTCTACCGGCTGATCGCCAGGGGCACGATCGAGGAGAAGGTGATGGCGCTGAAGGCGAGAAAGGCCGAGCTGTTCGCCAGCGTCCTGGACGAGGGGAACGCCTTCGGGGCTGGCCTGGACGCCGACGACATCCGGGGGCTGCTCGCCTAGCCGGCGGCCGTCAAGCAGGCCGCGGCCGCGGCCGGCTCGTCCGCCGTTACCGTAGACGTCGTGACGCACGCCCAGTTCGCCGGGCCCGGCCTGGCGGGCCGCTGATGCTCGACGGACGCCTGCTCGTCGACGCGCACGTGCACGTCGCCCGGCTGCCGACGCTGTCGGCCGACTGGCAGGCCTGGGCGCGCACGTTCGGCACGCAGACGCCGATGGCCGCTCTCTTCGACTCGGCCGGGGTGCCGATCCCGGCCGCGCTCGATGAGCATTTCGCCCGGCAGGGCGCCGATCATGTGCTGCTCTTTACCGAGCACAGCCCGAAGGTCACGGGAATTCAGCCGATCGAGGACGTGCTGCCCGTCGTACGGCAGAATCCGGAGCGGTTCCGGCCGGTCGCCAATCTCAACCCGCACCTGCACTACCCCGTCGCGACCGAGCTGGCCAGGCAGGCCGGCCTCGGCGCGGTCGCGGTCAAGATCCATCCGGTGCACGGCGGGTTCGAGGCGCGGGACCGGATGCTCTACCCGGCCTACGCGTGGGCGGAGGCGCACAAGCTGCCCGTGATCGTGCACTGCGGCACGTCCACCTTCGCCGGCTCGGTGAACTCCTGCGCCGACCCGATCCTGCTCGACGAGGTGTTCAGGGACTTTCCCGGCCTTGTCGTCGTGCTGGCACACGGCGGCCGCGGCTGGTGGTACGACCAGGCCGCGTTCCTGGCATTGATGAAGCCGACCGTGTGGCTGGAGGTGTCCGGGCTGCCGCCGCAGAAGCTGGCCGAGTACTACGGCTCCGCGCTGAGCAGGCTCGCCGACAAGATGATCTTCGGAACGGACTGGCCGGGCGTGCCGAGCGTGGAGCACAACGCCAGGACGCTGGAGAAGGCGCTGCTCGAGGCGGGCTGCACGGCGGACCAGGTCGCCGCGGCGCTCGGCCGCAACGCGGCGCGCGTTTTCCGGCTCACCGACCGCCCGGACCCGCGCTGACCAGCGGGGCGGATTTGCGCTATTCGTCCGCCCGCGGATTTTATTACATTTCGGCAAGCTAGCGAAACAGCTCTGGAAATGTGACGACAGTAATAGAACTGCAGGTTGGTAATCGCGGCAGAATTTCTATTCTCATTTAGCTATGCTCGGCCACGAAAACGATGCAGTACCGCCAGTCGCTAACTGTCGAGGAAATCGTTATGCCGCTACCCCCGGTGCGCCGCCCCGCTCGCGGGGCTGTGCTCACCGCCGCGACGGTCCTGGCCGTGGGTGCCGCGACCGCCGGCGCCAGCCAGTCCGCCGGCGCCAGCCTGTCCGCGAGCGCCAGCCTGTCCGCGAGCGCCAGCCAGCATGCGGGCGCCAGGCCGTCCGCAGCCAGTGGGTCCGCGGACGCGCGCCGCGCCGGCGACCGCCGGCGGCACAACAGCACCGCCGACCCCTTTTCTCCCGCGTACCGGCACGCCTACCGGCACGGCGTCATCCCGTCCGTCGGCAGGCTCGCGCGGATGCGGTCGTGGACCAGTCGGCACGCGGCGGGCGCCCGCGCCATCGCCGGCACCGAGCTGAGCTACGGCGGCGGCACCGGCGGGGTCGGCGTCAGCACCGGCCGGGAGAGGGTCTACCTGGTCTTCTGGGGCGCACAGTGGGGCGCGAAGGGCCGGGACTCCGCGGGCGACCTGACCCTGTCCGGCGACCCGTCCGGCGCCGCGCCTTACCTGCAGCGGCTGTTCAAGGGACTGGGCCGGGGCGGCGAGACCTGGTCAGGAGTCGCGACCCAGTACTGCCAGGGCGTGCCGGCCGGCGCGACCTCGTGCCCGGGCGGCAACCGGCAGCGCGTGGCCTACCCGGCCGGCGGCGCGCTGGCCGGGGTCTGGGCGGACGAGAGCGCCGCGGCCCCGAGCCGGGCGACGGCGCACCAGATCGGCGCGGAGGCGGTCCGGGCCGCCGCTCACGCCGGCAACGTCAGCGCGCACGCCAACCGGAACGCGCAGTACCTGATCGTCTCGCCGACCGGCACGCACCCGGACGGGTTCGACACCGCGACAGGTGAATTCTGCGGCTGGCACGACTGGAACGGCGACAGCACGCTGCCCGGCGGCCCGGTCGCCTCGCCCTACGGGCACATCGCGTTCACGAACCTGCCGTACGTCACCGACGCGGGACGGGCCTGCGGCCAGCACCTCGTCAACCAGGGCGGAGCCGGAGTGCTCGACGGCGTGTCCATCGTCGGCGGCCACGAGTACGCCGAGACGATCACCGACCAGAACCCGGCCGGCGGCTGGACCGACCAGGCAGGCGACGAGACGGCCGACCTGTGCCAGTGGAACTCGGGTCCCGGCGCCAGGCTGGCGGACCTGACCCTGCCGACCGGAACGTTCGCCATGCAGCCGCTGTGGATCAACGGAACCGCGCGCACGCCCGCGACCTGCGAGTTCAGCCATCCCGTGGTCACGGACGGCGGCGGGGGCGGCGGGGGCGGGGGCGGGGACACGGTCACGGTGACCAGCCCGGGCGACCAGCGTACCGTCCGCTACGACGCGGTCAGCCTGACGATCACCGCGACCGACTCGGCCGCCGGGCAGCCGCTGAGCTACGCGGCCACGGGCCTTCCGCCTGGACTGACGATCGGCGGCGCGACCGGCAGGATCACCGGACGGCCGGGTATGGCGGGCGTGTACAGCGTGCGGGTGACCGCGACCGACCCGGCCGGAGCCTCCGGCTCGGCGACGTTTACCTGGACCGTGGTCGCTGGGCCGGGGTTCCTGGCTAGCATGCTCGGCAGCCACCTGGGCGGCGGCGGCGTGACCGACGCGGGCGGGTTCCTGGCCGGCGTTCTCGCCGGCTTCCCTGGCCGCGGCCAGTGGATAACCTTGGCCGGTGCGCAGTATCCGCAACAGCCCGGCGCTGGCCCTGGCTCTTGACCCGTGCCTGGTCCTGGCGTTCGTGCTGATCGGCCGGGCCAGTCATCACGCGGGCGGCGGGCTGGCCGGCCTGGCCAGCACCGCGTGGCCGTTCCTGGCCGGAACGGCGGTTGGCGAGGTCCTCACCCGCAGTTGGCGTCGGCCGACCGCGCTGATCCCGGTCGGCGTCGGGGTCTGGCTGAGCACCGTCGGGATTGGGATGGCGCTGCGCGTCGCGGCAGGCCAGGGCACGGCAGCGGCGTTCTTCGCGGTCGCGCTGGCGTTCCTCGGCCTGTTCCTGCTCGGCTGGCGGGTGCTGGCGGCCGTGCTGCGACGAGCCGCCGCGCCGGCCGGGTCCGGCGGGCCTGCCGCCTAGCGCGGTTCCGCCGGCTCGTTCTGCCCCAGGCGCTAGGGTGATCCGGTGAGCTCGCCGCCCGGTCGCCAGTCAGGCGACCCACGGCCGAGTCGGCCGGTCGCGGCGTTCCTGCGCGGCTTCACGTTCGCCGGCCAGGGGGTCTGGCATGCGGTGCGGACCCAGCGCAACATGCGCGTTCACCTCGCCGCCGCGACCGCCGCCGTGACGGCGGGGATCGTGCTGCGGATCGGCGCGGTGCAGTGGGCCTGCGTCGCCCTGGCCATCGGGATGGTACTGGCCGCCGAGATCGTCAACACGGTGGTCGAGGCGATGATCGACCTGCACACGCAGCAGTTCCACCCGCTGGCGAAGGTGGCCAAGGACGGCGCGGCCGGCGCCGTGCTCGTCACCTCGG